>DASXKZ010000164.1:0-20961 GCA_036496525.1 Candidatus Angelobacter sp. | reverse complement strand
CTCAAAGCTGGCCTTGAATATTGGCGGAGCTGCCCAGCCAACCGACATCTGGATCATGGATGTAAAGACAAAGCAGTTCCGCCAGCTTACCTTCAGTCCGCATGCCGGAATTGATCTGGCGGCTCTGGTCAGGCCGGAGCTGGTGACTTTCAAGTCGTTTGACGGACTGGAACTGAGCGGATGGTTGTATCGACCAAAGAACCAAAGCGGCCCGGGACCATACGTTGTGAGTTTCCATGGCGGGCCGGAAGGGCAGGAGCGTGCACCGTTTCGCAGTGACTATCAGGCGCTGCTGGCGCAGGGCATTGGCGTGTTTGCGCCGAATGTGCGCGGATCGTCGGGCTTTGGCAAGAAGTTTGTGAACCTTGATAATGGCGAACTTCGCGCTAACGGCGTGAAAGACATCAAAGCATGCGTCGATTACCTGGTAACCAATCATCTGGCAGATCCCAAACGAACTGGCATCACGGGCGGCTCGTACGGCGGTTACATGACCATGGCCGGGCTTACGGAATATCCGGATTTATTTGCTGCAGGCGTGGACCTATTCGGCATCGTGAACTTCATCACGTTTTTCCAGCATACCCAGCCATGGATGGCCGCGATCTCCAAGGTTGAATATGGCGATCCTGATACGCAGAAAGAGATGCTGGACAAGCTGTCACCCATTTATAAGCTTGACCGCATCAAGGCTGCGACCATGGTGCAGCACGGCGCGAATGATACCAACGTGCCTGTGATTGAAGCGGAACAGATTGTGAAGACACTGAAAGACCGCGGCGTGCCGGTGGAATACATCCTGTTCCCCGACGAAGGCCACGGCTGGCGCAAGGTGCCTAACCGCATCAAGTCGACCGTGGAGATGGTGCGGTTTTTTAAGGAACATCTGGGAGGACAGATCGACGATCGAGCGCAGTGATCGGAAGACAAAAACTTACCACTGATCCACACTGATGACACTGATCAGGAAAAAGAAATAAGGACACAGGACAAAGAATGAAGAGATATCAGAGAGTAGTCGCCGTTATTGGAGTTGCAGCCCTTTCGGTTTGTGCGTTCGCTTCACAAGCTACATCGGCACAGCCTAAGGCGCAAAAAGCTCCGGCAAAAGCCGCGGCCCCAATCCAGACATTTGTCGGCGTGATCAGTGATGGCCAGTGTGCCGTGAAGGGTTCGCACAAAGAAGTAATGGCCAAGGCCAGCGTTAATACCGCAGCCAACTGCGTGAAGGGATGCGCCAGAAGATATGGATACGTTCTCTATGTCCCGTCAACCAAGCAGATTTATAAGCTCAGTGATCAGGAGCGGCCAGCTGAACTAGCCGCAAGAAAAGTGAGAATCAAGGGCGCTCTGGACAAAGCTACGCAGACCATCTATGTGAGCAGCATTGAGCCGGTGCTTTAACGTCGGTTGGAGCGGCGGATCTTAGAGAGTTGCCGTCTGAAAAAGGCGATTGCAATCGGAGAACCCCAGACCAAAAACTTCATCTAAACAATTGATTTCACATAGTTTATTTGGGTCGGATCGGTATTATCCGTGTGCATCAATGGCGATTTTTTGCGTTCCTTAAGTGCTGCCAAAGCGCTTGCTAGGTCGAGAATTGGAACATTCTAAGGTATTGACAGTCGAGATTACCGTGGGACAATGAGGCGGTTCTTTTTGGTATCGGCAGAGGAGAGATGCCGGTAATATAGCCTGCAACTGGCCGCGGGATCTATAGTTTCCATAAATCTAAACGTTGTCTTAAAGAGACAATATGGCGCAGCTCATTCCACAAGAGCGGGGGCGTAGAAGCTCTCGTGTTCTTGTTTCATTAGCGTTAGCGGTCTCCGGCCAGAAGAGTGACGGGTCACACGTGAGTGGGGCCGCGGAAACTATTCTTGTGAACCGGCACGGCGCCAAGATCCGTTCAGCAGTCCCGCTGGAACCCAAGATGGAAGTTCGCGTCGCTATGCTTGCGCCATATAAGTGGCGCGTTGGCCAGGTGGTATGGGCGGATTCCGGTGAGCGCGAATACGGGATCGAACTCTACCGCCCGGAAAACTTCTGGGGAATTTATTTTCCTCCGGAAGACTGGGAATTGGGCGTTCCTGCCGTGACTGTGGCTAGCCCAGCCACTGTCAGTGGAGCAAGCAGCGTGCGCGCTGCTGCGCATCCTGAAATATCTGAATCATCGCAAGAAACGCAGGCGTTGCAAATCCCTGAAGGCGGCACCATTGCGATCCTTCGTGGGCTGGCCAGCAACGGCCTTCCATTTCAGGAACGCGACCTGATTCTTCCCGTGGGTGAACGCGATGCCACCATGCTGATTGGCCCAATGGTGGGATTAGGATCGAAACTGCAAGTGATCTTCAGCAAGAATTGTGTGGAAGACGCGGTGGTTACCGCGACTTCACATAGCCGCGAGTACGATCGCTGGCGGATTTGGTTGAATTTTTCTCGAGTGCTGTTGGTTGCCAAGAGCTAGTCCCCGAGTGCGCGCCGCTTCATTTTGTCGCTTCGCTCCAACGCGCTTGAGGTTCTGGAATGTGGTCAGTATGCTCTGCGCCTGACGCAAGCAGCTCGGCGCATGGTCGGCCTCGCCGCATGATTTTTATCTTGTCGCTAGGTTCCAAATCGCTGCAAGAGTATGGTTCTGGTTTAAGCATCATGCCTTGATGCAGGCGGCTCGGCACTTTTCTTCCTATATACTCTCCGATTACTTTTCCAAGGAGCTTCGGATGAAACGTTTTTTTCTTTTCTTCATGGCGATTCTTGCTTTTCTGCCTGCGTTTGGGCAGCAATCGCAGACACCTGCGCCAACGCCCACGCCAAAGACTGTCTATATTCGCGCGGGACATCTCTTTGACGGCACAGGTGACAAAACGCGCGACAACATGGTGATTGTTGTAGTGGGTGATCGCATTCAAAGTGTTTCGCCGGCAGGCACGGCTTCCATTCCTGCGGGCGCAACGGTCGTCGATCTTTCACATGCCACGGTGCTTCCCGGATTGATTGATTGCCACACGCACCTTGGCGCGCGGGCTGATCGCTATGATGAAATTTACAATTTCAAGGACACACCTTTCCAAAGCGCCTTTGCCGCCGTGGTAAACGCGCGCAAGACACTGGAAGCCGGTTTCACCAGCGTGCGCGATGTGGGTTCGCTGCCGTTTTTGGCCGTAGACCTGCGCAATTCAATCAATGAAGGCCTGGTTCCGGGGCCGCGCATTGTGGCCAGCGGGCCGCCAATTTCCATCACCGGCGGACACGGCGACCTGAACAACTTTTCTCCACAGACGCGCGTCAGCATGTTTCCTGAAGAGCGCGACTTCCAGATTGCCGATGGCGTTGACCAGATCCGCCACGTGGTGCGCGCGCAGGTAAAGTACGGCGTTGATGTAATCAAGATTCTCGCCACCGGAGGCGTGCTTTCCAAGGGTGACAGTCCCGGTGCTCCGCAGTTTACCTTTGAAGAACTGAAGGCAGCAGCCGAAGAAGCGCACATGGCCGGTCGCAAGATTGCCGCGCACGCGCACGGCACGCAGGGAATCAAGAATGCAATCCTTGCCGGCATTGATTCAATCGAGCATGCCAGCTTGATCGATGATGAAGGAATCCGTCTGGCGAAGGAACATGGCACGTACCTGGTGATGGACATCTATAACGACGACTACATTCTCGGCAAGGCCATTGAGTTCGGGCTGCCGAAAGAGAATGTCGACAAAGAAAAGATGGTCGGCAGGTTGCAACGAGAGAATTTTGAGCATGCGTTCAAAGGTGGCGCCAAGATGGCCTTTGGCACGGATGCAGGCGTTTATCCGCATGGCGACAACGCAAAGCAATTTTTCTACATGGTGAAATTTGGGATGACGCCGGCGCAGGCCATCCGCGCGGCTACCAGCAGCGCCGCTGATCTCATTGGGCGGGCGAAGGATGTGGGCACGCTGGAGGCAGGGAAGTTCGCAGACCTAATCGCCGTGTCCGACGATCCTTTGCAAAATGTGCGTGCTTTAGAAAACGTAGGTTTTGTGATGAAAGGCGGTGTGGTGGTGAAGGACGCGATTGTGGGAAAACGGTAGTTGGTAATCGGTATTTGGTTCTTGGTATTTGGCTTTGCTTGAAGCGCCGAAGTAATTCAGGAATCGCGCCGCAGTTGCGAGCGTGCGGCAAAGTATCAAATACTAAGTACTGTCTTGGCAGTTGCGGACTTACGGCCAAATACCAAATACTAAGTACTGTTTTTCACGGAGGCCGCAATGTCATTCAAGCCAGTTCTTATAACTCTGTTCTCCATCACCCTGCTAGGAGCGGTCCAGCAGACGCCAAACTCATCTTCTCAGGCCGCCAACTCACAAGCCGGGACGGCCAACGCCGCGGAAAATGCGCAAATCCGCCAGCTAGGAAATAACAGCGGCAATGATACTCAGGCGCAGCGTGATGACATCAGGAAAATGCGCGCGCTCGTGGCACAAATGCAAAGCAATCTGGCGTTCGTCGATAACACGCAGTCGCCACTGAAACATCAGTTCCAGCTCGATATTGACATGTGGAATGTCCTGATCAATCAGATGGAGCGGCGATCATATTCAAATTCGCGTTGATCTGCTCCAGGTCGGCAGCTGGCATTGCTCAATGGGGCCATTTGTGATCTACAAAAGTACATATGTCGGCAGTACCGTTGAAGTTTTTGCGCAATGCGCCGAATATCTATGACAAGCAGACGACGGAAATAATTGAATGGAACTCCCCATGTCACTACTGGATCAAGGCCCGGCGGCGCGGCGGTGGTCGCGCCATAAAATTGACGTGCGTCTGAAGGTTTCTTTCCCCAATGCGGGGAAAAGTGATTTCGCATTTGGCCGGGCCAACAGCCTGAGCCGTGGCGGAATCGGCGCTTACATTCCGTGTTCCATCCCGGTCGGTACAGCCGTGCGGCTGGAACTGACGTTTCCTTATTCTTCTAGTGAAGCAAAGCTGGATGCCATCATCCGCACCTGTGAGGGCTTTCGCTATGGGCTGGAGTTCATGCGAGTGAGCGACGACATGCAGGAGATGATCGTAAAAAACTGCAACGGCACAGAGATGCTGCAGTAAGCAGTTTCTTGCTTGTGTAGAATGCAGGGCGGAGATCTCTTCGCATGCTCAAGCGCTTTACGGTTACCCTGCTTTTCCTGTTGTTCATCTCATCGATTAACTTTGCGCAAACTCCTGCTGCCAATGCAGCGCAGCCCAAAATACGTGCGATCACGGCATTTGTGCGGCTGAATCGCGCCACGTACCAGGCGCAAGTGGCTGAGGCGTTGAAGATGTTGCATGCAGCCAAAGACGCTTTTACCAAAGCGGGCTATGAAGTTGAGACCCTCCGCATCACCACGCAACCGTTTCCAGACTATACAAAAGGAATGACGCCTGAGCAGGCACTGGAATTTTTTAAGACCTATGACAAGCTTGCAGCGAAGGAAGGATTCACGCCGGATATTGGTCCGGCCATGAGCAAGGACGGCGACGATCCCAGGCAAGCCGAATTGCTGGCGCGAATCCTGGCGGAGACGCAAAACATCAACGGCTTTGTGGTCGTAGCGGATGATGCGGGAATTCATTGGAACGGCGTGCGCGCTGCGGCGGGGGTCATCAAATATCTGGAAGACCACACGGAACACAGTGAAGGCAATTTCCATTTTGCTGCCGGAGCATTTCCCCCGGCAGTCGCGCCATTCTTTCCGGTGTCCTACACGTCTGACGCGGGACACTGCTTCGCTATCGGCCTGGAGTCGGCCAACATCGTGCAGCAGGTATTTGCCAGTGCCAAAGGCGATCTGAATGCCGTGGGCGACGAATTGACTTCGGCGCTGGGCGCTGAGGCAAAGAAAGTGGAAGAGATCGCTCACCGCCTATCGACGAGCACCAGCTGGAAATATCAAGGGATTGACCTCACCCCCGTCCCGCTCAAAGAAATTTCCATCGGCGCGGCCATGGAATCTTTGCTGCACGGCGAGATCGGCTCGCCGGGAAGTTTGAGCGTTGCTTACATCATCACCACAGCGGTGAAGAAAGTGCCGGTGCAGCAGGCCGGTTACAGCGGACTGATGCTGCCGGTGCTGGAAGATTCTGTGCTGGCCAAGCGCTGGGAGTCGGGCACAATCAGCCGCGATTCGCTTATGTCTTATTCTTCCGTTTGCAGTAC
Source organism: Candidatus Angelobacter sp. (assembly GCA_036496525.1). Lineage (GTDB taxonomy): Bacteria > Acidobacteriota > Terriglobia > Terriglobales > Acidobacteriaceae > Angelobacter. The sequence continues at coordinate 14,795 of DASXKZ010000164.1, read as the reverse complement.
CGGCCTGGACGCGATTCCGCTGCCCGGCGATATTTCACTGCATGAACTTGAAAGCATCATTGGCGATATGGCCAGTCTGGCAGTGAAGTGGCACAAACCGCTTTCCGCGCGGCTCTTGCCCGTTGCGGGTAAGAAGACCGGGGATATGACGGAATTCAGCAGCCCGTACCTGGTTAACATCCATATCCGATAGGACAACTCCTATGGCTTTGCAGATGAAAAGCGAGTGCGAAAAATGCCACGGTACGTTACCGGCGAATGCGTCCGCCATGATCTGCTCTTATGAGTGCACTTTCTGCGAGAGCTGCTCCGCGGCGATGAAGAATCTTTGCCCTAATTGTGGCGGCGAATTAGTGCCCCGGCCCCAGCGGAAGTAAAACAATCGAATACGCAGTAACATTCCCGCGAATCGGCGTCTCAAAACAACGGTCCGGACCGTCCAAGGGCGAGGGGGTGAGAGCGCTGGAGTGTTTTGTGGTGAAGGCCCGTATGTTTTTTGACAAAGTGCAAGCCGTCTAAGATAATTCCGCAGCGTTCCTGATATCTGCTTCCAGCCGGATGTATGAATCAGTTGTTACGCCAGCCCCGCTGTTGCGTCCGCGATGTTAAGACGGCCGTGTATCAGACCTTACCTGTGATTATTCCATGCGACATTATCTTCAGTCGCCTAATTCCAAGTTCCACAAGAAGGAGACCCCATGAGGCTTATGAACTCACGCTTTAGCCTGATGTTAGTTTTTGCACTGGCGCTCGGGTGCCTGGCTGCGGTCCCGGCCCAGGCCGCAACCACAACTATTACCGGCACCTTTGCTGATGGAGCCAAATATCTGATTGAAGTGCCTTCGCCATGGAACGGCACATTGCTGCTGTACTCCCACGGATATGTAACGCCCGGTTCAGCCAACCCCGCACAGGATGTGGGTGATCCCGGCACCCGCGCATTCCTCCTGGCGAATGGTTTTGCTCTGGCCGGCTCATCCTATGCCACTACCGGTTGGGCGATTCATGAAGCTTTGGTGGACCAGATCGCCGTTCTGGATCTCTTCAATGCGCAGGTTGGCATACCCAATCGCACCATCCCCTGGGCGGCATTATCACTGCCGGCCTGATCCAGAGAAATCCCAAACGGTTTGACGCGGCCCTGCCCATGTGCGGCGTGCTTTCCGGCGGGGTGGCCACCTGGAACCAGGCGCTGGATTCCGCCTTCGCTTTCAAGACTTTCTTCAATTCCGGCGGACCGCTTCAGGTTGTTCACATCACCAACCCGACCAACAATTTCCTGCTGGCGGAGCAACTGCTGGCCGCGGCCAACGCAACGCCGCAGGGCCGGGCGCGCCTGGCTCTGGCAAATTCTTTCGGAGATTTACCTGGCTGGTTTAATCCTGCCTCACCCGAGCCGGCTGCCAATGATTTTGCTTCCCAGGCCGACAACCAGTTCTTGTGGGCGCAGCAGGTGGATTTCCCATTTATTTTTGCCTTTCGCGCGGAACTGGAGTTTCGCGCCGGAGGCAATCCTTCATGGAATACCGGCGTTAATTACAAGGAACAGTTCGAACATTCCATCAACCGGACGGAAGTTCGCGCTCTTTACAAACAGGCGGGACTCGACCTGGAAGACGATTTGGAAACTTTAAACAAGGCTGCGCGCATCTCCGCCGATCCTAACGCGGTGAACTACCTTGAACAGAACATCATCTTCAACGGAGACATCGACTTCCCTGTGCTCACTATGCACACTGAAGGTGATGGCCTGGTCTCCAACCAGAATGAAAGCGCTTATCGTGACGTGGTGCGCGAAGCCGGCAACGAGCGGCTTCTCCGCCAGATCTTTGTGCATCGCGCCGGACACTGCTCGTTCACTCCGGCAGAGACCATTACCGCCCTGGAAAACCTGATCGGCCGTCTGGACACGGGTCATTGGCCTAATCTTCACGCGGACGCGCTGAATGCGGAGGCGGCAACCCTGGGCCCCCTGAACGTGGCGCCTCCCTCGTTCTTCCTCTTCCATCCGGCGCAGTTCCTGCGTCCGTTTGATGCCTTCGACGCAGCTCGTTGCGCTCGCAAGCACGGCGACAATGACGGAGACGGCGTGGCCTGCAATGTCTTCTGATTGCCGGAGATAACGGAGTAAAATTAGCCGCGAATTCTCGCGATTGACACGAATCAAATTGAATTCGCGTCTTCCGCATGATTCGCGGCTGATTCTTTTGATCAATGAATGTCTGCGGAAATCCGCGTATTTCGCCATCCCAAGGTTCCGCAAACTCGTCTCAGCAGCCATTGACAAGGCTTTCCTGAAGGTCTATCGTTTTCGTCACCCGTTGCAACTCTCCCTGGAGGTTTTCTACCGCCATGCATACGACCCTTACTGAACAAAATTCATTTGCACGCCGCATTTTTGTTTTATTGGTTGCGGCAGCTCTGCTCACGCCTGCGTTGGCACTGGCTCAAACGCATCCGCTTTTCAATCTGCAATCGACCACGCAGTCGCCGTTTCCCAGTGACCGCTTTACCGTGCTTGATTCGCAGCAGCTTACCGGTTTGCGCGTGAATGTTCCGCTTCCCAATTGCGCCACCAATCCTTCAGACTGCGCCGATCTAACGCTGGTGAACCAGCTGGATGGCTTCAATCTTCAGCCGCGGCTGGCTGTGGCCTTTGACGGCGCGATTGACGTGAGCACGGTAAACAGCAGTACGGTCTTCCTGGTACAGGTGCCAAGCAGCTTCAAGGTAGACGGAGACGCCTTTCACGGCTTCCAGCCAAATATTATCGGGATCAACCAGGTGGTCTGGGACCCGGCCTCGCTCACGCTGTTTGCCGAATCTGACCAGCACCTGACCCAGCGTTCCGCCTATCTGCTGGTGGTGACCAGGGGCGTGCATGACGCAGCCGGCAATCCTATCCAGGCCTCGCATGATTTCACCAATCTTGACGGCTCAGACAGCGCCGACGCGCGGCTGCGGCTTTACCGCCAGGCTCTGCAAAGCTTCCTCGATAACGGAACTCTGCACCGCATCGTCCCAGGGCTGGACAAGAAGGACATCGCCGCTGCCAGCCTTTTCACCACGGAAAGCGCCACCGCGACACTGGAGAGCATCCGTGAGCAAGTTAAAGCCGCTGCCGCGCCATCTGTGAGCTTCAATCTGGGGACCGGCGGAGCGAAGACGGTATTTCCGGTGAACACAGTCACAGGGCTCACATGGAACGTGCAAGCGCTCACGGTAGGTCCACTCATTCCCACCAGCTTGAATAGCGCGCTGGCAGCCTTGCAGGTATTTCCCGGTTCCATCGGCACGCTGGCCTTCGGGAAGTTCAGTGGAACGCACTGGCAGAACGCAAACGTCTTCATCCCGCAGGTGCCGACCAAGCAAAGCGTTCCTGCTCAAGGTACGGAAGACATCTTCTTCAACCTATTCATCCCATCCGGACCGCGCCCAACGAATGGCTGGCCGGTGGCGATCTTTGGGCACGGATTTACTGACAGCAAGCAGGGCGCGCCTTTTGCCGTGGCTTCAACGCTGGCACATAATGGGATCGCCAGCATCGCAATCAACGTGGTGGGCCATGGTTTTGGCCCCAACAGCACGCTGACAGTGCAGCAGGGCGCCACCTCAACCACCTTCCTTGAAGGTGGCCGCGGAGTGGACCAGGACGGAAACGGCCAGATCACCAGCGCAGAAGGGTCTTCAACTTTTGTCCTGAGCCCGCAGGGAACCATTGGATCGCGCGACGCGCTGCAGCAGACGGTTGCGAACCTGATGGAATTGGTCCGCGCCATCCAGGGCGGGATAGACGCTAATGGCGATGGGCTACCGGACCTCGACGCCAACCGTATCTATTACGCCGGCCAGTCGTTCGGCGGAATTTACGGCACGATGTTCATGGGCATTGAGCCTGACATTCGCGCAGGCGTGCCGAACGTTCCCGGCGGTTCGATCATTGACATCGTTCGCTTGAGCCCGTCATTCCAGCTCTTGCTCACGCAAGCCCTCTCGGTACGGACACCAGTTTTGCTCAACGCCGGGCCGCCACTCTTCTTCAATGACAACAGCCCTCTGCGCAACCTGCCTCCGGTGACCAATAACGTGCCTGGAGCGATTGCCATTCAAACCGTGGAAGATACAAGCAGATGGCTGGGACAGGCAGGCGATCCGGTGGCCTGGGCGCCGTTCATCCGCAAGAACCCCTTGCCGGGTGATGCGGCGAAATCCGTCATTATCCAGTTTGCACGCGGCGACGAGACTGTCCCGAATCCCACGGCAACTGCGTTGATCCGTTCTGGCGATCTCAAGGACCGTGCCACGTTCTTCCGTAACGATCTGGCGTTTGCTTTGGGTGTTGGTTTTGGTAAAAACCCGCACACATTCCTGACCAACATCGGTGGGACATTGCCGGTAGCTTCGGCTGCGATCGGCGCGCAATCACAGATTGGTGTTTTCCTGGCGACCGACGGTGCCTTGACCATTGATCCCGATGGCCCGGGGCCGTTGTTCGAGGTGCCGATCGCGGGAGCACTGCCGGAGGACCTGGGATTTATTCCGTAGGGTTCTGAAACCCCGAGCGGAGCGAGGGGACCCTATCACCACCAAGGTCCTCTGGGAAATAACAATACTCAACGCGCCAACCTCTGAATCTTGTGCCGATAACAGAGGTGGCGCGTTTCCTTTTTTGCCGACCTGAAGATATCTGGTAGCGGTAGGGCCCCCTCGCTACGCTCGGGGTTTCAGACTCATCAACCCATCCGCTCACGCAAACTCGTAATGTGGGCAACGTGGTGGTTGCCATGCCAGCTATAAAGTTGCAGCAGCCAGTCAAGATCGTGAGGACCAGAGTCGGGGTGAGTGAACCTGCGCTGGAAATCTTCCTGCTTTAGCGATCGCAGCAGCACTGTCCAACGGGTATGCAGAGATTCGAGCAGCGTAAGTGACACATCAACAGGGGTTAACTCAGAATCTTTGAGCATGGCCCAGGCGGTTTCATTGTAGGGCTTGATGGTCGGCGCATCTTCCGTCATCGCCCATTTGAAGCGGATATAGGCGTTCAGGTGGCTGTCCGGCAGATGATGGACGACCTGTTGGACAGTCCAGCCACCGTCCCGATAGGGGGTTCTGAGCTGATCTGTCGTCAATCTGGCAACGGCTATGCGCAAACGGGCGGGTATGCCGGAAATCTGCTCAATGTGGCGGTTACGTGTGTCTGGAGTCGGATTTGGATCAGGGTGAAAATGGCCAATGGGGTAGCGGAGATCATTCATATGGGGGCACCTTTCAGGTTACCAGGGTAAGCTGCGGAAAACGTGTCCATAAATACTGCAATATCAGCAAATTATGAGAAACTAAGGACTTAATATTAGGTCTGCAGCACAAAAAACTCTTGACGTTTTGGCCATCCGCGTTTACCGTAGAACGTCTTACGGATGGGTTTCACTCCCGGCTTTGTTCCGAAATTGCCACTTCAAACAAAGCTTGGAAATTAAGCAACTTAGATACCTAGATTTGCGTCTAATAATCGCACAAGGGTCTCTGGTAATTCCCATAACAACAGATGTATTTTGCCGGTGGAAACAGGCAAGAAAGTTTGTGTGTGCTCCGTCAAGACCCAAAAATTTGAATTCATTTTCGTAGCAGATGAATCAATTCATTAATTACTGAACTTATTCTTAAGGAGAAAATACAGTCATGCGCTCTGACTTAATTTATGACGCACTCGACACGGTGCGTAACCGCTATCTTTTGTGTCAATTGATTTCTAAGGCAACGCGGAAATTCCACAAGCCCAACACTCGTGTGCAGGAAACCATGAATGACGTGCTGGTTCGTGTGGGCAAGGCTGCCGAGCCGGACCACGTTATTGAACTGAAACATGAACCGGTTGCGCAACCACAGCGCCGCGCTGCATAATAGACTTTCCTGAAAAATCCCGCCAGGTCAGGCTGCCTGGCGGGTCCTCAGGTATTCTGAGCGTATAGCTCTCGCCTCTGATTCACAGCAATCCTTCCTCAAGCACAAAAACTCCCGTAGGTGACGAATGACAATCGCAGAACTTAAAGAAAAAAATATTACTGAGCTTACCAAGATCGCGCGCACCCTTGACCTCCCTGGCGCCAGCGGTCTTCGCAAGCAGGACCTCATCTTCAAAATCCTGCAGGCTCAGAGTGAAAAAGAGGGACACATCTTTGCTGAAGGTGTGCTGGAAATCCTGCCTGATGGCTATGGCTTCCTTCGCTCCCCCGATTACAACTACCTTCCCGGCCCGGACGACATTTATGTCTCGCCCTCGCAGATCCGCAAGTTCGATTTAAAGACCGGCGACACCATCAGCGGCCAGGTGCGGCCTCCGCATGAAGGCGAAAAATACTTTGCGCTGGTAAAGATTGAAGCGGTCAACTTTGAATCGCCGGAAGAAGCGCGCAACAAGATTCTTTTCGATAACCTCACGCCGCTGTATCCGCAGGAGCGGCTGAAGCTGGAAACGGCAAAAGAAAACGTAAGTGCCCGCGTAATGGACCTGCTCACTCCGCTGGGCAAGGGCCAGCGCGGTCTGATAGTTGCTCCGCCGCGCACCGGCAAGACCATGCTGCTGCAGAACATCGCTAATTCCATCACGACTAACCATCCGGAAGTGGTGCTGATCGTGCTGCTCATTGACGAACGTCCGGAAGAAGTCACGGACATGCAACGGTCAGTAAAGGGCGAAGTTATTTCTTCCACCTTTGACGAGCCTGCAGCCCGCCACGTTCAGGTGGCGGAAATGGTGATCGAGAAAGCCAAGCGCCTGGTGGAGCACAAGCGCGACGTGGTGATCTTGCTGGATTCCATCACCCGCCTGGCACGCGCCTATAACACGATTGTTCCGCCTTCAGGCAAGGTGCTCTCCGGCGGCGTGGACTCCAATGCCTTGCAACGTCCGAAACGCTTCTTTGGAGCGGCCCGCAACATTGAAGAAGGCGGATCGCTCACCATCGTTGCCACCGCCCTGATTGACACCGGTTCGCGCATGGACGACGTGATCTTTGAAGAATTCAAGGGCACCGGCAACTGCGAAATCATTCTTGACCGCAAGCTGGTCGATAAGCGCGTCTTCCCGGCGATTGACATTCAGCGTTCCGGAACACGTAAAGAAGAGCTGCTGATTCCCAAGGAAGACCTGGCGAGAATCTGGGTGTTGCGCAAAGTGCTGAACCCGCTCTCACCCGTGGAAGCCATGGAATTGCTGATCGATAAATTGGGCAAGACGCCTTCAAACGGGCAGTTCTTGTCGAATATGAGCTCGATCTAGAGCTGTCAGCCTTCAGCAGTCAGCGAAAGGCGTTCGCCTCTGATTTACGCTGACAGGCGCAGATAAAAATAGCCGCGAATTTCGCGAATCAACACGAATCAGAAACAAAGAATTGATTCGCGTTGATTCGCGGCTTATCTCCGGATGCCCCTCTGATCAGAGTTCATCCGCGCAATCTGCGGCTGATCTCTGGCTAATGGCTAATTACTGATTGCTGGTCCTCAGCAATGCACAATCTTCTCTGACTCAATCCCCTTCGTTGCATTCCGCGAGTCCACCACGAGCTTTGATTCCTGGACAATCTTTTTGTAATCGTAGTCGGTGTGATCGGTCACGATCAGGACACAATCGTACTGGCCTAACTTCTCCAGCGGAGCGCAGGTCATTTGCAGGTTGTATTTTCGTCCGCGGCCGACTTTGGGAAAATAGGGATCGTTGTATGCCACTTCGGCGCCGCGGCGCTGAAGCTCTTCAATAATGGTGAGCGCCGGCGATTCGCGCAGGTCATCGATATCGCGCTTATACGCCACTCCCAACACCAGAACTTTGGAGCCGTTCAGGGATTTCTTGTGGCGGTTCAGCGCAGCGGTAACGGCGTCTACCACGTTATAGGGCATTGCCGAGTTGATCTCGCCGGCGAGCTCGATAAACCGCGTGTGAAAATCGAACTCCTTGGCCTTCCAGGACAAGTAAAAAGGATCCACAGGGATGCAGTGCCCGCCGAGCCCGGGACCGGGATAAAACGGCTGAAAGCCAAAGGGCTTGGTGGAAGCAGCGCGAATGACCTCCCAGATGTCTATGTTCATGCGCAGGCAGAGCATCTTGAGTTCGTTGACGAGCGCAATGTTCACGCAGCGATAGATGTTTTCCAGCAGCTTGGTCATCTCCGCTGCCGCTGGACTGGAGACCGGAACCACCTGATTGAAAATTGAGTTGTAAACCGCGCCTGCAACCTCAGAGGCAGCCGGATTTACCCCGCCAACGACCTTGGGAATGTCTTTCCGGGCCACTGTGTCATTGCCCGGGTCTTCACGCTCGGGGGAAAACGCCACCAGAAAAGTTGTCTTGGGATCGTCCTGGTCCGGGCGGGCAGCTTTGAGATTGGCTTTGTTGCCCGCTTCCAGCACCGGGATCAGCACTTCTTCCGTGGTGCCCGGATAAGTGGTGCTCTCCAGAACGATTAACTGGCCGGCGTGAACGTGCGGCGCAATGGCCTTGGCGGTCTCGCGAATATAGCTCAGGTCGGGCTCGTGGTACTCATTGAGCGGCGTAGGCACACAGATGATCAGGGCATCCATATCCTTGGCGTGGGCATATTCATCCGTGGCCCAAAAGCCTTTTGCTGCTGCGGCGGCAATCTCAGTCTTTGGTATGCGATAGATATAAGACCGGCCATTGTTCAGCGCCTTAACTTTTTCAGGGTCGATATCGAATCCGGTCACGGGGAAGCCGGTTTCATTAAAGAGGAGAGCCAGCGGCAATCCGACATACCCGAGACCAATGATTCCTATTTTCGCGGTATGGGCATGAATGCGTCCGAGCAGGGACTCAAGCGCTTGAGAACGGGATCCAGTTGTTGAAGGCATGATCAATTTTGCGTCAGGTTGGAGCGTTTAGGCAATCCGGGCGGCCAGAATTGCAGGTTCATGACCCTATCGTTACTACCTGAACCAACATGGCTACTGCCACTCGCGCTGCTTTCTGCTTTAATTACTCATTTGATAGGGTGTTTTTGGTTTCTTGAAAAACTAGCCTGAACACCTTAATCCGGGCGAAGGGGATCCATCTGGCGACTGCAAGTTGTTGTGTTAATCTGTAGCCACCGTTAACTCCCCAATTTTTAAAGTCTGTGGCGCAAAAGCGAAAATCCGCATTTCAGATTTCATATGTCACCATCACCTATCGCAGCGTGCTGATGGGAATGCTTCTTGTGCTGTTGCTGGCCGGCGTCGTGATGTATTTCGCTTTTCCTGACACTGCAAATAAGGTGATCCTTGCCGGACAAATTGGACTGGGAAAAATCCTGAATAAGGTGGGAATTGGCGGGGGAGACAACGGCACGACCGTCGAACCCGGCCCGCAGCAGGCTCATTTCACCAACATTGATGGCAATGTGCGCGTCCGAAAAGCGAGCACAAATGCATGGGTGGTGGCGGACTATTCGCTGGCGCTTGAAAGAGGCGATGTGGTGCAGACCTCCCCAGAAGGAATGGCCAAAGTGGTGTTCACGGACGGCACCAACTACACTGTGAAGCCGGCTTCGCTCATCACCATCCAGGAAAACTCCGTGAATGGCTCGCAGCAAACAAAAGTTGCGGTGCAGGTGACGACGGGAAAAGTCGATCTGGCAACATCCACGCTGGTTAGCGGGTCAAAGTCGCAGGTAATTGTGGGCGATGCAACGGCAACCATCGCGTCTGAGAGTTCGGCGGAAGTGATGAACGATCTTCGCGCTGACCAGCACGAGATCCTGGTGAAGAAAGGATCGGGCGAGGTAAGCCGTGGTGGGCAGACCATACCGCTGGAGAGTTACACCAAGGCATCGTTCAGCAGCAATTCGAAGGGCTTGATCAAGTCGAAGGAACTGCAGCCGCCGACCCTGATCTCACCCGCGCCGATGCAAAATGTCTTCGTTGATCAGGCAAGCAAGGGCGTGACCTTCTCATGGGCGCCGGTGGATAACGTGCGGGAATACCATATCAAGATCAACCGCAATGCATCCTTTGTGGGGCCGGGTGTGGATGATGTAAAAGCGGCAACCCAGGTACTGGTCACCAATTTACAGGAGGGCATTCCATATTATTGGCAGGTGCAGTCCATTGGGCCGGACGGCAAACAGTCTATTGAAAGTGAATTGTACAAGTTTACGATCGTGCCCAAAGGTACAGGGTCTCTTGCGCTCGAACTCGGTGATTTCGTGCAAATGGGGCACGTGATTGAAGTGAAAGGGCACACTGAGCCCAATGCGCGCGTAATGGTAAACGGGCAGGAAGCTGTGGTGGCGAGCGATGGCGCGTTCCGGCACTTCACCAACCCTCTGCCCACAGGGGAAAATTTGATTACGGTCACGGCACAGAATGCAAAAGGTGGGGTGAATACAGTAACGAGGCCGATCACTATACAGTAGAATCGCTTATTGCCCGATTTTGATTTCTGTATCACAGTAATAGGTCCCCAGAACAGATTGAGCATGAAACGCCGAGAACGTAAGGACGGAGTGGTGCGCCGTCTAAAAGCTTTTTCGGTACTGACTGAAGTTATTTAATAGAAGAAAGAATCTGGTATGTCGAAAAACGGTTTTAAATCAGAGAATTCGCGCATTCATAATTTGCGCTCGCTCTTCAGCATGTTTTCCAGCGATCTGGCGATCGACTTGGGGACGGCCAATACGCTGGTTTACGCCAAAGGCAAGGGTATTGTGGTGAACGAGCCCTCAATTGTGGCCATCAACAAGAACACCGGTGAAGTGGAGGCCGTGGGCAAAGAAGCGAAAGAGATGCTGGGCCGCACTCCGGGAAACATCGTGGCCATTAAGCCCATGAAAGACGGCGTGATTGCCGACTTCAAAGTCACAGAGAAAATGCTGAACTATTTCATTCAGAAGGCGCACAACCGGAAGATGCTGGTGCATCCCCGGATTGTGATTGGCGTGCCTTCTGAAATCACGCAGGTGGAAAAGCGCGCCGTGATGGATTCCGCCTATCGCGCCAAAGCCAGTGAGGTGCATCTGGTGGAGCAAGCGATGGTGGCCGCGATCGGCGCCGGCTTGCCCATCACCGAGCCCAGCGGCAACATGGTGGTGGATATCGGCGGCGGCACCACTGACATCGCCGTGATCTCCCTCAGCGGCATTGTTTATTCACGTTCCGTACGCATGGCAGGTAATCAGATGGATGAAGCCATCATGAATTACCTCAAGCGCAAATACAATTTGCTGATCGGTGAACGCACCGCTGAAACCATCAAGATTGAAATCGGCTCGGCTTATCCGCTGGACAAGCCGCTTACCATGGAAATCAAAGGGCGCAACCTGATTGAAGGCGTGCCCAAGACCATTACCATTGACGACAGCGAAATTCGCGAGGCGCTGAGCGAGTGCATCAGCACCATTATGAATGCGATTCGCGTTGCACTGGAACGTACACCGCCGGAGTTGAGCGCGGACATCAGCGATCGCGGCATTGTCCTTACGGGTGGCGGTGCATTGCTGAAGAACCTGGACAAGAGAATCCGTGAAGAAACCGGGTTGCCGGTTTCCATTGCCGATGATCCGCTGGCCAGCGTGGTGCTGGGCACGGGAAAAATGCTCAGCGACTTTAAACTCTTGAGAAAGATTTCGATTGAGTAAGGCGTCTATTCGTATGGCGTCTCTTAGCAAAACAGGGGACGGACCTGGTAAGTCCGTCCTTCATCTGGCCCTCCTTTAGCGCAGGTCATGGAAAATTTTTTTACTCGGTACAAGAACCCGCTGGCATTGATGGCGGTTCTTTTCATTCAGGTGGTCGCTCTGGCCACGCAGGTGAAGCGCCCTGAAGGCGCAAAGCCGGGAAGTACCGGAAGCGGGACGCGGCTGATCCGCGTGTGGACCGTTACAGCTTTTACTCCCATTGAAAAAGTATTTGTTTCCACCGGCCGATTCTTCCGCAACGGCTGGCACGATTATGCCGACCTTCGCGGCGCCAGGAAGCAGAACGTGGAGTTACAAGAAGAAGTTGCCCGCCTGCAAATGGAGCAGGTGCGGCTCAAGCAGGATGCCGACCAGGCTCGGCGATTGCAGGCGCTGCTGGACTTTAAAGAAAAATTCATCGCCAAGACTGTGGCGGCACAGGTAATTGCCACCAGCGGGACCGAGCAGTCGCGGCTGATTACCATCGACAAAGGTTCCAAAGCAGGCCTCAAGACTGACATGGCCGTGATTACTCCGGATGGAATCGTCGGCAAAGTCAAAGACGTTTTCGGCTCGAGTGCGCAGGTGTTGCTGATCAACGATCATGACAGTGGAGCGGGCGTGATTCTGGAACACTCACGCCTGCAAGGCATTGTAAAAGGCACGCCTCTGGGTGAACTCCAGATCAATGACATTATGTCTGACGAGAAAGTGGAGACCGGTGAGCACGTGATTACCAGCGGCGGCGACCGGATTTATCCCAAAGGATTTTCCGTCGGCACCGTGATTGCAGCCACACCGGACCGTGATAACGATCCATTTCTTGCCATCAAGATCAAGCCGGCAGCAGACCTCAATCGACTGGAAGAAGTGTTGGTCATCACCGAGACGTCCGACAATTCTCATTCCGCGTCCTCAGGCCCTGAGCCCATGCGCGCCGCGGACATTTTGTCTCAACGCCTGCCCAGCGTGCCCAAGGTTGATCCGAATGCGCCGAAGACAGCAGGCGGCGGGCAGACAGGAACGCCGGCAGCAAAACCTTCACCTACTCCAACTCCCGCCAACGCTAACAAATCTGTAAGCTCCGGCACGGAGCAAAAGACGGCAGCAGCGGGTGGGTCTGCAAAGCCGCCGACACCAGCCACTGGAACTGCGGCCGCGAGTACGGCCGCCGGCAAAACGGGAGCAGAAGCGAAAAAGCCGTCATCCGGACAGACTCAGCCCCCGGCCACTTCACCAGAGACAGCTGCGGCCAAGCCAAAACCCACACCATCGGCCACTGGAACTGCGGCGACGAGTGTGGTCCCTGGCAAAACGGGAGCAGAAGCGAAAAAGCTATCATCTGGACAAACTCAGTCGCCCACAACTTCGGCAGAGACAGCTGCGACCAAGCCGAAACCTACGCCGAAGAAAGCCAAGACTCCTACGCCGGCTCCTGACTCACCTACGCTTGACCAGCCGAGGGCCACGCCGACAGCTACTCCAGTACCCCAGGAGAAACCGCCCCGATGAACTCCGCCGTTTCGTTAACCTCTCGCGAGGAAATTGAGGTACATCGGTTTAGCTGGCCGGTTTCCATCGGCATTCCGGTGCTGGCTATCTTTCTGCAGGTTTTCCTGCGCGTACGGTTTCTCTCCGTACTGGACCTGCCGCTGCTGGTGACGATCTTTTTTGCCGTCGCCCGCCGCCGTCCTATCCCCGGCATGATTACAGGCGCGCTGATTGGCACGCTGCAAGACGCATGGACTGGCCATCCTATCGGCCTCTTCGGCATTGCCAAAACTATTGTTGGCTATCTGGGATCTTCGATCGGCGTAAAGCTGGACGTGGAAAATCCAGGTTCACGCTTCCTGATGACGTTTGCTTTTGTCCTTATCCACCGCTTTGTTTACATGGCCATCAGCCTGCAACTGGTGGGCGGAAGCGAAGCATGGATCTGGAGCCATACGCTGCTTTCGGCCCTCGTGAATGGACTGGCGGCGGTTGTGCTGTTCGCGGGGCTGGATAAGTTCAAGCTGAGGAATTAATTATTTCTGTCGCTGCGCTCGAAACCGCCTACGTGCTGGCTTTCCGTTCTCAGTCGTCTTTTCAGTTGAGCAAAGATGAATTTCTGACGCTGCGGGCCAGGTCAAAGAGGTGGTTGATCGGCGCGCGTGCGTTATGAGACCGATGATTCGCATGTTGAACCATTCAGCTCCCGGTGTTCCTACAATGTTCCCAGATAGGTTGAGAAAGAATTTGAAAGTTATCAGCCCCTGTTAAATTCGTGGCGCGACACACCCACACGAATTTTCTTCTTGCTTTTCCAGTTCTTGGTTGTTAGTTTCCAACACAATTCAAAACGACAATTCACTTCGGGATAAAAGTAAGGCGTCAACCCGATCAGCGCCCGGTTGAAGAGAAGCGTCCGTCAGTAGTGTGCAGAGAAACTTGAAGGAGAAGTAGTTCATATACTAAGAAACAGGAGATGGAATGTCCATTCGGAATTTGATACTTGGTAGCTTTCTATTGTTTGTCTACTCAGGGCTAGGATGGTCTCAGACATTTGTTTGTTCTGGAACCACGGCCCCGGCGGGATCGGTGACCACATCGTTCTTTCATTCGGCTTCCTGCCCAGGCTCGGGTAATAACGCAAAACAACTTAAAGACATCTCAGGAGATGCTTTCAACACCGTTGAGACTGGTATCTGCGATCTGCCGTCAGAAATCCCGAAAGGGTGGGTAATCACTGAGTTTGATGCGAGCAGTTCATGCAACGGGCTCGACAGTTACAAATTGAGAAACCTGCACGGCGCGCCGACAGGATTTTCAGCTGTCACCGTCTGTTTTCAATCCACAATTCCGGATCGATGGGTCGTCACAGACACCCCGACCAATTCTCTCTGTGGCTCCGGCACAGGTAATCAGCGGACGATCCTCGATCTCAATGGACTTGCCCTGAATACCAGTAAGACCGTGTGCAGCATAAGCCCGGTTCCTCTTCCATGGCTAGAGCGTGTTTCATAAATAGCGCCTGAGCGTAATCCATAAGCAGGCGAGATAGAAGAAAGCACGGTAGATGGAGAGCAGATGCTCATGACGAACCAGCAACCTGCGAAACTGTCCCAGCCAGGCGTTGGTCCGCTCCAC
>DASXKZ010000163.1:0-22599 GCA_036496525.1 Candidatus Angelobacter sp. | reverse complement strand
TTTGCCGATGAAGAGAATCAGCCCACGCTTTTCCGCATCCGAAAGGGCATTCTTGTCACCCATTGCATAGCGGTCAAAGCGTAAGTCCGGCGTAATCAGCGTACGCTCAAATGCGGCCACTGCCTTAGTGACGCTATCCAGTGAAGGAGGTCCACCAAAAACGCTCTGAAATTCATGGCGGTAACCAGGAATAGCGTTCAGGCGATCGACCAAATTCTTTTCATCCAGCATATTCATTTCAGCCGGAGCAAGAAGCGGACCTTTGCACTGCTCGTCGAGTGTGGCAGCACGCCCGTCCCAGAATTGAGCAGAGTTATAAGCCGCGTTCAGGACAGTCGGCGAATTCCTTGGAAGCGTGACGCCTTTGAACCCCTTTGCGCGGGACAGACCATCGGCAAATGCCTTTTCCGGACTGTGGCAGGTAGCGCAACTGCTTGCGCTATCCAAAGAAAGACGGGTGTCAAAGAAAAGTTTCTTTCCCAGTTCAACCTTGTCCGCGGATTGCGGATTATCTGCGGGAACAGGAACGGCCGGCAATGCTGCCAAACCACCGGGCAGCACTTTCAGCGTGTCCAGCATTTGGGGCGTGATTGCGGGAGGCGGTGGCCTGCGTTCTTCCGCCGAGAAACTTCTGAGGCTTAAGAACAAAAGCGCACTGAGCGCAACTCCAACAGTCGTCCGGTAAACGATTTCGTGTCTTGCCATGCTCTCTTGCTCCTTGCTTACTGCTTGGCCAATGCGGCAGGTTGAGGACCAGCTTCCAGATTGATGTCCACGGTTACATTGCCGCTGGCGGGTACCACAATCGTTTTTTCCATCATGTGGGAGCGCTGATGCCACGCTTTCAACACATACTTCCCGGGCGGCACATCTGGCAGGGTGAAGGAATGGCCGGGCATGCCGTTGGCAAAATATTTTGTTGGAACCACAAAGACGCGCGCATGCATCTGGTGGTGAATGGAACAAAACACATCCACGATCCCCGTCTGGTCAAATACAACGGTGCGGGATTCGCCTTTGGCATACAGGCCAAGATTGAACTGGTTGAGACCGGTGAATGAATAGACATTGTGAACAACATCGTCGTCGTTTGGCATTTCAATTTTCTGGCCTCTTACCGCAATGGCGAACTCAGGAGAAAACTGAAGGTTTTTCTGTGAAATTTTGACGATGGTGTCCGGGGGTTTTGAATCACCTGCTCCTTCCAGCCAGATCACCACATTCTCTTTTTTTCCGGCTGCCTGGTTGGCAGTAGACGTGGATACATTAGCCAGCCGGATTTTTCCCGAAATATTTCCCGCATGCGCAGGCACGGTGAGCAACATTGCTGCAACAAAAGACAGTATGATCGACGATCTGACCACAGACTTACCCCCAAGTTTTTTCCAAATTGGTATGCGAAGCTGGCCGATGCAGACTGAGCAAACTTGCGCTGCACGATTCGCTGCAGATGTTCTCCGGAAGAAGAAGCGAGATCGAACAGAGATGAAGATACTTTTGATCACGCTGGCAGCCAATCTTACGAAGGTAACTGGCAGGGATAGCAGAGACTTACAGTGATCTGTCTTGTAAGCTTAGCTTTCAAGAGCGAAATTCCCGTTTTGGGATTTCAGCCGTAAAGCGGTTTTCACATTTATGAAGGGTAGAAGATGGTTGTGCGCGCTGGAGAAACCGAGAGGAGTAAGACCTACGGATTGATAGCAGAACCGGCAAAAATTGCAGGATTGCGGCGTGAACGCGAAGCGGTTTGCCGGGTAAAACGATATTCCAGGTCGCGCGATTCCATTACATACTTGCCTTTAAATCTCACGTCGGCCACGGCGTGAGTAAAGGTGCGTAGCCACATGCCATCAACCTCAGCAAAGCTCATCAAGATGTGAAGATTATGCAACCACCATGAAGGATTCTTAGCGGGTGTGCCTTCCACACGGCGAATGTTATACGTTTCCGCATCCACCCAGAGTGTGCCGCGGAGAAGGTCCTTCTCTTCACGCTTAGGATTCATGCTTAAGAGGTAACACCGCCGGCCGTCGAGCGTATCCTTGCCTTGTAGCTGAAAGTCGTAGTTCTCCAGCGAGAGCTCCTTTCGTTGAGCGTCCTTGGGCGATTCTGTTTCTTTGCTGAGAACGTCTCTCAGGACCTTTTCTCCCATCCCGCCGCTGCTGCTCTCAATGTTGTATTGCTTACTGTCAGGAGGGAGAATCGTAATGTTGGCGACAACCTGTGCTTTCTGTTGGGCCTGTTTATCGAGCAGTTGATAATCGCGCTTTACGGTGAAGGGACGGACTTTGGCTTTGTTGTCCTGCTGCGCCTGGAGCATACGGCTCACAACCGTCTGCGTATCTGGCGTGTCATTTGACTGGGCGACGGCAGCCACCGCCACTAGACAAATCAAAGTTGCCAGGAATGTGCTTCTGAGTACCACTTTAGCCCTGCCTAATCCTTCTGGGAACTTAGAAGCAATCTGCGGCCAAAAGGAGGGCCAGCACCTTAAAAGGATTGCGGTATTCCCATCCACCCGAGCCAAAGATGCAGCCCCACGCGAAATTTATGGTTCTAACAATAAGCAGTAGGTCGTTTTTGTGAGAGAACGACAATTAAATCGTGCCAGCTGGATCGTTTTGGCGGCAGTTTGTCTTTTGCTTATTGGGTGTGGCGGCATTCAGCACACCAATCCAGTGCCTTCCCCGGTTGCGATCGGCCTTCAACTTGTGGCCTCCGGTTTGAGCGCTCCGCTCGATCTTGAACAGCCTAATGATGGAAGCGGTCGTCTGTTCGTCGTGGAACAGGGAGGCACAATCAAGATCCTTCAAAACGGCGGGGTATCGCCGCAGCCGTTCCTCGACATCAGCAGCAAAGTCATTAATAAGGTTGAGATGGGATTGCTAGGCGTCACGTTCCATCCCGATTTTCGGACGAACGGCAAATTCTACGTGAACTATGTCCGGAATTTCGGCGGGCAGTTTCAATCGGTCATCGCTGAGTACCAGGTTTCAGTCGCGAATCCGAACCAGGCGAACCCGGGCAGCGAGCGAATCCTATTGACCGCGAATCAAGTCAACAACTTCCCTAATCACAAGGCCGGCCAACTCGCGTTTGGTCCGGACGGCTTTCTTTATTTTGGTCTGGGCGACGGCGGTGGCGAAGGCGATCCGTTGCGGCACGGCCAGAACACGCAAACGCTTCTGGGAAAGATGATGCGTATAGACGTGAACAACGCCGGTGCGAGCACGCCGTATGCGATTCCGGCCGACAATCCATTTGTTGCCGGCGGCGGCCTGCCGGAGATTTACGCCGTTGGCTTTCGCAACCCGTGGCGATTCTCTTTTGACCGCGGCTCCGGGCGCTTGTTCGTCGCGGACGTCGGGCAGGACAGTTTTGAAGAGATCGATATTGTCACCAAGGGCGCGAATTACGGATGGAATACCATGGAAGGCGATCACTGCTTCAATCCGTCCAGCGGATGCAACATGGCGGGATTAATCCTCCCGATCGTGGAAATACCTCACCCTGAAGGCGAGGCCGTCATCGGCGGCTTTGTCTATCACGGGACCGTACTCGCGGGTATGCAGGGTCAATATATTTTCGGCGACCTGAACGGGCAAATCTGGAGCCTGACTGAGAATCCGCCAAATACCTTCACCCGTGCCCTGATTCTGAAACCGGGATTCAACATCAGCTCATTCGGGCAGGATTCCGCCAGTGAGCTTTACGTCGTGGATATTTCCGGTGGACGGGTGCTTAAGATCGTTCCGAAATAAGCCATGACGTGCTACGCGACATCAGCCGTCGCCCGCAACTCGGGATAAAGCGGAAACGCTTCAGCCAGTTCAAATACCTGCTTGCGAATACGGCCAAGCACTTGTGCGTCCTTATGGTTTCTGAGGGCGTCAACGATCCAGGCGCCTGTCTGGGCCATTTCCTTCTCTTTCATTCCACGCGTGGTAAGCGCCGGCGTACCGATGCGAATCCCGCTGGGCTTGAGAGGGGGGTTGCTGTCAAAAGGAATAGCGTTCTTATTCACGGTAATACCAGCTTGGCCAAGAGCATTTTCAGCTTCACTGCCCAGAATTCCCTGGGCAAAAACATCGATCAGCATCAGGTGCGTGTCTGTCCCGCCGGTAATCACGCGGAACCCCTCATCCATGATTTTGCGTGCCAAGGCCCTTGCATTGGCGACCACCTGATGAGCGTAGTCTTTGAAGGCCGGCTGCAACGCTTCACGGAAGCAAACAGCCTTGGCCGCGATGATATGGACAAGCGGTCCGCCCTGAATACCGGGGAATGCGATTTTGTCGACGGCTGCCGCTAACTCCTGACGGCAAAGCACCATGCCGGCACGGGGGCCGCGCAGCGTCTTATGCGTTGTAGTGGTGACAATATCTGAATGCGGCACAGGAGAAGGATGCGCTCCGCCAGCGACCAGGCCTGCAATGTGCGCCATATCAACCATCAGTTTTGCGCCAACTTTGTCAGCAATCTGCCGCATGCGCGCGAAATCGATAATGCGCGCGTAAGCGCTGCCGCCGCCGATAATCATCTTAGGGCGTTCGCGAACGGCGATCTGCTCCATCTCGTCATAGTCAATGGTTTCAGTGTCTTTGCGGACGCCGTAAGGAATGATTTTGTACATCTTGCCGGAAAAGTTCAGAGGGTGACCGTGCGTGAGATGGCCGCCGTGGGCAAGGTTCAATCCCATTACGGCATCGCCGGGCTGCAAGAGCGCCATATACGCAGTCATGTTGGCTTGTGACCCGGAATGCGGCTGGACGTTTACATGATCGGCGCCAAAAATCTGTTTGGCACGCTCACGGGCCAGATTCTCCACAACATCAGCAAATTCGCAGCCACCGTAATAACGTTTCCCCGGATATCCCTCAGCGTACTTATTGGTAAAGACGGAACCTGCGGCTTCAAGAACTGCCATGCTGACAAAGTTCTCTGAGGCTATCAGCTCCAGCCCCTCATGCTGGCGGCTGACTTCATTGGCGATGGCCTGGGCGATTTGAGGGTCAGATTCAGAAAGAGGGCGGGACATCCAGGTATTCTTCATGACAAGAATCTTAAAGCATTCAGCGCTCAGCAGTCAGCACTCAGTCCCTGAAACCGGAGTGGGAAGCAAAATTGACAGCGCCCTGAAGGGCGGGGACACGGTCCGCCGAGCCTGAACGCTACGAAGGACCGTTGAGGTTAATCCTGTGTGATGTCTCGCGGGATGCCGTTGGGGTCCCGGCTGAGGGTGGAAGTAGGTCTTCCGCCATCGCTGCCATAAATGAGTGACAGCTCGTCTTGGCTTAGCTCTCGTGCGCCGGCGCGTCCGAGCACTCTTTGGTTCTGGCGAAGGTCTGTCATCTTGGTTTCTCCTTTAAACGAGGAATATGCTGCCCTCGCCATCATTATCACGAAGTCGGCTCCAGAGTGGCAGCCTAACCTGGAATATTCCATAAAGGATAATTCCTTAAAGCGCTCATTCCTTCGCAGTGCTATACACGTCTGCCCGATGGATCTCCATCCATGAATCAGAACTCTTGAGAGGAGTGAACCCAAACTTGGCATAGAGTCCGTGGGCGTCTTTGGTGGCAAGCGTCCAGCGACGAAGCCCCTGCAAGTCCGGGTGGCTTACGATGCACTCCATCAGCCATTGGGAAAGTCCCCGCCCGCGGTGAGACGGCAGAATGAAAACGTCGCCCAAGTAAGCGAAGGTGGCGAGATCAGAGATGATGCGGGCAAAACCGACCAGCTGCCAGCCGTGATACACGCCGAAAGGAATGGAGTTTTCTATCGAAAGCCGGACCGTCTCCAAAGGAATGCCCTTTGCCCAGTAAGAACTGGTCAGGAACTCGTGCACCATTACGGCATCGATCCGTGCTGGATCAGTGCTGATCTCATAATCACCTTTTGACCACAAGTGATGCATTTAGAGTTTCCTTATAAGTGGCATTCATCAGTAACCCTTAGAAGCCCCAGCGTCGTCTTCTTCTTTTTCAATGGCCATGATTTTTTCCACGCGGCGCTCATGGCGTCCACCGGCAAACTGCGTGGTAAGCCACTTATCCACGATGGCAAACGCTTGGTCAGGCTTGAGGATGCGAGCGCCCAACGCGAGAACATTGGCATTGTTATGCTCGCGGCTTATCTGAGCTTCATATTCCGTACTCACGTTCGCGGCGCGGATGCCATCGACCTTGTTGGCGGTAATCGCCATACCAATGCCGCTGCCGCAAACCAGAATACCCAGATCGGCGCGATGTTCACTCACGTCGTGCGCCACGGCGCGAGCATAGTCAGGATAGTCAACTGACTCGGCGGAAGACGTGCCTTCATCCTGCACGCTAATACCCTGCTGCTCAAGATGCTGCTTGAGCTGATCTTTAAGCTGATAGCCGGCATGGTCTGCGCCTAATGCGACTCGCATGGATTCATTCTACTGAAATGCGGCTATCAGAAATGGAAAAGCCGGCAAATCGCACCGGCTTATTCATGGCAAAGTTATTCGAGACTGTTCGGAGAATTTACTTGTGGTGTTCGTGTTTCTCGCCCGATTCCATGCCTTCTTTTACATGGTTGATAGCGGAATCAATGGCCTTGATGGCCGCCACGCGATGGCCGCCCTTGTCATGCTTGGCTTCTTCCAGATGATGCTTGGCCTGTTGCAGGGCTTCAAGCGCAGCCTGCATATGCGGTTGATCGTCGTCATCATAGCTTGCGACGGCAGTGATGGGAACGCTAAGGAGGCCCAGAATAATCGTTAGCGCAAACAGCCTGGAGATTTTTCTCATTAGAAACAGACCCTTTCTCATGGAAAGAATTTTGACTCGGAGTAAAACTAGTCTGCTGGAACGGGAGTTGTCAATAAAGTATGAATTCAGGAGGACAACACCCTTCGATATTGCTTCCGCCATGCCGGAATATGCACTTGCGATACCTCATAAGGCGATTGCCTGCTTGTATTTAGGCGGCTTTTCAGCGGATAATCACGCTCGAACCCTTTCCCCACGAGTCGCAATTGAGGTGAATATGGCCACACGGCCCGCGCAAACAGAACCCGATCTAACCGGCGACACTCGAGTGCCAGCCCCGGTCTTCAAGTACATCATTTTTGAGGTAGTGGATTCCATCGCGCGGCTGACGATGAACCACGCTCCGCACAATGTGCTGACCGTGCCCATGATGAAAGAGATGGCCGAGGCGATTGAAAGCCTCAATGGCCGCGCCGACGTGAAGGCCATTCTTCTGCAATCTTCACAGCAGGCATTTTCCGCGGGCATTTCGCTGGAAGATTCGCGTCCCGACCGCGTGTTCCAGACGCTGGACGCTTTCACCCGCGTATTTCAGGCGATGGTAGATATCTCCAAACCTGTGGTTGTGGTGGTAAACGGCCCGGCCATTGGCGCAGGATCAGAGCTGGTGGGCTTTGCCGACGTTGTCCTGGCGACGCCCAAAGCCAAGTTCGCACAACCTGAAGTCAAGCTTGGCGTGTTTCCACCGTTTGCAGCGGTGATGCTGCCCCAGCTTATTGGCACCAAAAAGACTTATGAACTCATTCTTACCGGAGAGGCCCTTTCCGCCGAAGAAGCATTGAACTTTGGCTTTGTGAACAAGGTAGTTCCAGAAGCAGACCTGCAAAAGCATGTGGATGCTTTAATCGCCCGGATCGGCGAATTCAGCGGACCGGTGCTGGAAGTGACCAAGCGCGTAATCAGCAGCTCCATTGGGCGCCCGCTTAAAGAAGCCATGAAGACCTCACAGGACCTCTACCTCAATGAGCTGATGAACCTGGAAGACGTGCAGGAAGGCTTGCGCGCCGTGATTGAGAAACGCAAGCCCGTCTGGAAGAACAAATAAGTTCCAGCATCAAGAAGCTTTGTAGCTGATGCGGTGCTTGATGGAATTGTAGATTTCTTCCGGAACTACCATACGGCCCAGAAGATCGATCTTGCTGGGATAAGGCCGCTGCTCCACAATACGCTCTGCTATGTCCGCATCAAGCCCTAAAGACTGCATGAGTTCCTGCTGACTGGCTTCATTGATATTGATCGTCGGGGTGTTAACAGATGACCTGCGGAGACTCTCCCGGCGACGGCGCCCCGCAAGAATCCATGCTCCGGAAAAGATCCCAAGACCCACTGCTCCCAGGAATGACAGCACCTTCATTCGACAGCTCCTTTGATGTTCTGCCTATTGGAAGGAAGTTTTTGTCCGCAGGTTTGATGGAATAGCAAAAATCAATCGCAATGCAATCATCAGCAATTCGGCTTTGCTTCAGCAGCTTTGATTTTCAGAGATGTTTCGCAAGAAATCTCACCATGTGGTACGCATCCATGTATTTGAATGGCGTTTCACCGGTGGTGTAATGGCCGCAAGGCAGCACCACGGTTTTTAGGTCGGCGCCGTATTTGCGGAACCCTGCTTCAGCTTCTCGGGAGAGCTCGGGCAGGAACGTGAGATCGTAACGCGCATAGATCAGCAGGTTCTTCTTGGGATAGCGGGCGAACTTATCGAAGTACGCCATGGGGCTTACGCACTTCCATGACTGGCGAAGGCTTTCTAGCGAGATTCCATCGCGCTCCAGTCCTTCGCGGACGTGGCGCGTTGACTGGCCTGTCCAGACAACATCCGCCATGTAGGTTGAAGCGTGGTTGAAGACATTCACTTTCAGGCGCGGATCATGCGCCGCGGCAAGAAATGAATAACACGATCCCAAACTGGTGCCCACAACTCCAACATGATCTTTGCCCTGAGAGTACAGCCAGTCAACGCAGGCGCGAACGTCCACAACGGCCTGGCGCGCGGCGTCCAAGGTGCGGCAGATGTTAGGTGAAACAGCATAATCAGAGCGGGCGGTTTCCTGCGGGCGACGAATGTCATGATACGGCTTGCTGAGGCGCAACATGGAGATGCCAAAACGGTTCAAAATCGGCCCAAGCGCGTTGTAAGCAATGCCATTGGCGTTCCAGTGCGGCAGCACGATCACGGCGCAGTTCCCTTTTGTAGGGAACCAGCGGGCATTCACCAGATCATTTTCAGGATGCAATGAAGGCGCGGGCGAAGTGAAGCGCAGGAACGTGCCGTCGCCCTTGGGAACTTTATCAGCGGCGTTGCTACCGGTGGGAAACAGCTCGATCTTGCGCGTTTCCAGACGGAAGTCATCCGGAGTTTTGTAGGCAAAAAACTCATCGCTGTTGGCCACAATATGATCATTCAGCTCATGAAGGTAGCTTTCAAAATGCTCTTCTGAGCTGGGGAAATTGCCGTTGACCAGGGGCCAGCGGCGGGCCCATTCCATGCCCCACTCCAGCGGGCGCACCACGCGGTTTGTGTCGCGCGTGGTGAGACGAGTCTCCCACGCATACATCCATTTTTGATAGAGGCTGGCCATGAATTTGTGAGCTAATTTGATTTTAAATGTGGTTGTATCTCCGCAGGGAGAGGCGAGCATTGGAATGGGTGGATTGGGTGTTTAAACGCAGTTTCCGGCATTTTGAGGGAACAATCCTCTTACGTTTGATGAGAAGCTATCCTGAGCCGAGCGAGTACGCTTGTTGTGCAGCAAAGGTGCTGAGATGTCCTGCTACACTCTTACCGGAGCAGCTATCACTTGATCCCCACGAAACTTGAGCGTATTGCACATGAGATCGGTGGCGAATTGGGTGGCGCTTCTTCCTCGTCCGTAATCGACCGCATCTGTACCGACTCTCGCGGCGCTGCTCCCGGCGCGTTGTTTGTTGCCCTGAAAGGCCAGCAGACTGACGGTCATCGTTTTCTTGCCGATGCCTTCCGCAATGGCGCAAGCGCGGCCTTGGTTGAAAAAGAAAAGCTCGCGCAGGGCCGTTTGGTCGGCGCGGCGCTAGATTCAACATGGCCTGTGATCGTGGTTCCCGATCCGCTGCGTGCGCTGCAAGCTCTGGCGCGCTGGCATCGGTGTGAATATTTTCAGCGCGTGCTGGCGATCACCGGCAGCAACGGCAAGACCATCGTTAAAGACGCATTGAAGACGCTGCTCGCGGGCAGACAGGTGCTCGCCTCGCCGGGAAGTTATAACAGCCAGCTCGGTCTTCCGCTGGCAGTGCTTTCCGCGGAGAAGCCTGAGCCGCTGGCGATTCTTGAGGTCGGCATCTCTGCTCCCGGAGAAATGGCGGCCCTGGAAGAAATTACCCGGCCTGACTATGGCATTCTCACCAACATAGGTCTGGCCCATGTTGCGGCATTCGGCAACCGTGAAGGCATTGCACAAGAAAAGATGAAGCTCTTTAAGCGCATTCCAGCAGACGGGTGGCTGCTGCTGCCTTCGGGCGATCCGCTGCTCGATGCTCGCGCGCAGAGCCTCCAATGCGCGGTTCACAGAGTTGGCGACAAATACGAGCTGGTTTTGAAGCCGGTTTCTTTCAGCGCGGAAGGCCAGCTACTGGAGTTGATTATTCCGTCACAAGGATCGCGGAGTGTGACGGTGAAAACGCGATCACCGGAGATCATTGCTGATCTGCATTTTGCCGCAACGGCGGCGCATCTTCTGGGCGTTCCGTTGGAGGAAATCGCCACGGCGCTGGATAACTATGCTCCCACATCCACGCGTATGGAGCTGTGGTCGTCCCCTCAGGGCATTCGCATTATCAATGACGGCTACAGCTCTGATCCAATCTCCGTGCATGCGGCGTTGCGCTCGGCCACGCTCGGCGCATCGCGCAGTGGTAGAAAGATGTTTGCCTTTGCCGGCATGCGTGAGCTGGGCCACAACTCTGCCCGCGAACACGCGCAGGTGGGCGCCCAAGCTGCCGAATGCGGCTTCAGCCATCTCTTCCTCGTGGGCAATGGCGAGCTGGCGACTACAGCCGAAGGATACAAGCGTGTGCGTCCGGAAGGCAGCGTAACGCAGGTCAAGTCAGCCAATGAGTTGAAAGACCGGTTGCTGCCTCTGCTGCGCACCGGCGACACTGTGCTGTTTAAAGGTCCTCGCAACGCAGGGATGGTCAAAGCCGTGCGCGATCTTTCCGGCGCAATCGCCCAACGTTGCCTGTGGGTTAATCTTGCCGCTATCGAGGGAAACATTGCGCGGTTTCGGCGGCATTGCGGCGGCGCAGTACATATTGTCGCCATGCTCAAAGCGATGGCTTACGGAACAGAGCTGGCGCAGCTTGGCTCCTGGATGTCGCAACTCGGAATTCACCATGTTGGCGTTTCGTCAGCCAATGAAGGCGTGGCCGTGCGCAAGACCGGCGCTGACCAGGAGATTCTGGTTTTTCTTTCTGAGCGCGAAGACGTGGATAATTTGCTGACCTATCGACTTACCCCTGTGATTTATTCTGCGGAGCTGGTGGATTCGTTCATTACGGCACTTCAAGGCAGCAGCCGTGCGCTTGATGTCCACTTAAAAGTTGATACCGGCATGCACCGCCTTGGCGTGCCGCCTGCTGTAGCAGTGGAACTGGCGCAACGCATTCGCTCCAGCGGCGTGATGCGGCTTACCGGCGTCTGCACGCACTTTGCTTCTGCTGAAGATCCTGCATCTGACGATTTCACGCACCAGCAGATCGCGGCTTTCGATCAGGTCATCGCCGCGCTGCGGGCGAATGGTTTTGAAGATCTACAGATTCATGCCTCCAACACCGCCGGCGCGATTCGCTTCCCTGAAGCGCACTACAACATGGTGCGCATTGGCCTGGGTCTTTACGGAATTTATCCTTCTGAAGCTACTCGCAAAATGATTGACCTGGAACTTGCGGTGGGTCTTACAAGCCGCATCACCAGTATTCAGGAATTCGCGCCCGGAGATACGCTTGGCTACAACCGCACTTTCACGGCGAAGCGACGCACGAAAGTCGGCATTGTGCCGTTTGGCTATGACGATGGTCTTCCCTGGCAGCTTTCCGGCGCGGGGCAAGTGCTGGTGGAAGGGCGCACGGCACCGATCGTCGGGCGCATCAGCATGGACCAGATGCAGATTGACCTGACTGACATTTCCGACGCAAGCATTGGCGCCGAAGTCCTGCTCTATGGCACTCACAACGGACATACGCTTCGTCTTGAGCAGGTTTCACAGATGGCCGGAACGATTCCGTATGAATTGCTAACGCGCCTGGGTGAACGAGTGCACAGAATTTACATTGAACCGTAAGCGGACCGGGATACAGCTCCGCGACGTCTTCAGAAATTCTCACCAACTTTTCCACCTTTATCCACAGACAACGTTGGTTATGCACAGGAAAGTCACTGCAATCGTTTTGAATCCCCAGATCGCTCCTTGAAGTCTCTCTTTGGTTGATAGATATTTTCCATACTCAAGCGTGAATGTTCTCGCCGACAGTTGGGTTCGGTTCAAATGGACCGACGGCACATTCAAGGGATGGGCCGAAGTTTAATCTGCGTTGGTTTTGGCTGCCGGCTGCGGCCAAAGCCGTATCTCATTCCAAAAGAATGAGCGTGAGAGAAATTTGCTGAACTGCCAGACGCCGCTCCGGCAACAGAGCGACGGAAAGAACATCCACCCCGCTAGCCCGGTCTGTATGGCTGGTACAGACCGGGTTTTATTTCGTTTTCAGGGGCTAAAGCCCCGAAACTTTGGCAATTTGTCCGCGGTCTGAAGGCCTGCTCTACCCCGTTGCCATTGCTGCAATCGATGGGGGGAGTCCTGCCTTCAGGAGTTGCCGCGTTTCTCTGTGTTTTCGCCAGTTAATTATCGGGTTATGATGGGAGAAGAAAAACCATCTTTTGAGACCTTGAATGGCTACTACTGACCGTATTCTTGATCGCGGAATGCCCGCCAGCATGGATGCAGAGCGCGCGATCCTGGGCGCAATCCTGCTGGATAACTCTGCCTATCCTCAGGCTGCGGAACATCTTCGCGCGGAAGATTTCTCTCTCGACTCACACCGGCGTATTTACCTCCGCATGATGGAACTGGCAGAAACCGGCAAGCCTGTCGATTTCGTCACGCTCACGGAACAACTGGGACAGCACAAAGAGATTGAAGCGGTGGGCGGCGTGGCTTATGTAACGTCGCTTACTGATGGCCTGCCGCGCGTCAAGAACATTGAGCAATACGTAAAAATCGTAAAAGACAAAGCGCTGCTGCGCGGGCTGATTCATGCAGCCACCAGCGCTATCCAGCAGGCGTATGAGCAGGAAGCGCCGGCGGAAGAGATCATTGACACGGCCGAGTCGGCGATCTTCAAAGTGGCGGAGCAGCGCATTGGCCAGGGCTTTATGGGGATCCCGGAGATCGTAAAGCTGTCGTTCGGGTCGATCGACAAGCTTTACGAGCAGGGCCAGCGCATCACCGGACTGGAAACCCATTTTGAAGATCTGGACGGAATGACTAGCGGCCTGCAAAAGTCTGACTTGGTAATCATTGCCGCAAGGCCCTCGATGGGCAAGACCGCATTTGCCATCAACATTGCGGAAAACGCCGCCGTGCACGATAACAAAGTCGTCGGCGTGTTCTCGCTGGAAATGTCGCGCGAATCTCTGCTGCTGCGCCTGCTCTGCTCGCAGGCCATGGTGGATTCCCACAAGCTGCGCACCGGTTTCCTGGGCCGTGATGATTACAACAAGCTGGTGACCGGACTGGCCGCGCTGGTGGAAGCGCCGATCTACATTGACGATACGCCGGGTATCTCGATTTCTGAAATGCGCGCCAAGTGCCGTCGCCTGCAACAGGCGCAGGGGCGGCTGGACCTGATTATTGTTGATTATCTCCAGCTTGTCGCCGGTACACCCACCGGAGGCGGCAAGCGCTATGAAAACCGCACGCAGGAAGTATCCGCCATCTCGCGCGGCCTGAAGGGCTTGGCAAAAGAGATGCGCTGCCCCGTGATTGCGCTCTCACAGCTCAGCCGCGCGCCTGAAAGCCGCACCGGCAACAACCGTCCGCAACTGGCTGACCTGCGCGAATCCGGCGCAATTGAGCAGGACGCCGACGTGGTGGCCTTCATCTTCCGCGAAGAAGTTTACAAGCCCGACGATCCCGACCTTGAAGGCAAGGCGGAATTGATTATCGCCAAGCAGCGCAACGGTCCCACCGGAGTGGTGAAGCTGGCGTTTATTAAACGGTCAACGCGGTTTGAGAACCTCGCACATGAGAGCGGGCCGGGAGAATATTGAGCTTTGCTAGCGCTGGGCTTGATCTTGTAGAAATTGTTTCCAAGCTGCCGGCATGATGTCAGCCTGAGTGCGACAGGGACGCCACCAACGATTCAGGCAGGACAAATCGAATTGCATGAGGCGATTCATGTCCTGGGGATTGGATTCTGGCGCAAATGTAACATCGACAATCAGGCACCCGTCGCAGCCTCCTCTGGGCCCGACCCGGTAGCTGGGATGGAGGGGATTTGGAGTGCGCTGGAGCTGCTGTCCCGGCCGGGTAGGTTCGGGCACAATGCTCGCGGCAGCTATCAGTGTATAGTCAGACCATACCTTCTCTGCATTGCGAAAAGGCGGAACATAGACGTAAACCCCGATCGAATGAGCACGAAACGCGGCGTTCACAAATTGCATGCTTGCGCGGACTTCCGCCAAAGTTCCTCCGAGCGATATGTAGATGCTCATCAAGCGACGATGGCGCACGAAGAAATCGGCATTCCGCCGAAATGAATCTTGCAGAGTAATTCCAATCCAGCATTGGCGGCTGCAATCACCCTTGGCGTCTTTCACCTGCGGCCACCGCTGCAGCATTTGCTGCGCCTGGGCAGGCGTGGTAGATCCTACTTGAAAGGCGCGAATGATGCTGATCAGATGCTCAGAATCGCGGCGAAAGAGGGCCTGATCAATGCGAATTGCTCCCATTAGGGTAATGACGCCGGCAAAGACGGCTTTGGCTACGAATCGCCAGATACGTGCGCACAGCAAGCGACGAAACAGCTGAGAGGTTAGCCGGTGGGCATGGGAATCCATCGTCAATCATTTTGACGCCGAAAGCAGATCCATAGTTCCCATATATTCTGGTGAGGTAGGCTGCTGCGCGGCGGCCAGAGAGGAAAATTGATTTGTAGATTAGATTATCGGCGGGGACTTCGCGGGTTGAATGTCCTTGTTCATGCTCAAGTTTTTTCTGGAAACCTTACTTTCGCTTCCACCTGATTCCGTCTTTGGTGTCTTCCACCAAAATACCAGCGTCAGCCAGCTGTTTACGGATGGCATCAGAGCGAGAGAAGTCGCGGGCTTTTTT
The DNA here is from genome assembly GCA_036496525.1 of Candidatus Angelobacter sp. Taxonomy (GTDB): domain Bacteria; phylum Acidobacteriota; class Terriglobia; order Terriglobales; family Acidobacteriaceae; genus Angelobacter. The sequence goes on along the minus strand of DASXKZ010000163.1, from coordinate 7,439 downwards.
TGCGGCGTTGCGTTCTTCGATCAGGTGGTTAACATCTGCGTCAGAGATAGCGTCTGCCGGGACTTCGGAGTCTTTGAGGAGGCCGGAGGAGCGGGCCCAATCCAGGGCGGCCTTTATCTTTTCTGAGTCATCATCTTTCAGAACAGCAAAGATTTCATCGAATTGCTCCAATGCTTCCAACAGAGGCGCTTTGTCGCCTTCGCGGAGCTCGCCGCGATCAGCCAGGATGTTGGCTTCACGCACCATGTCAAAGACCGCCGCTGAGGCATACGCGGTGTTCAGGTCATCTTCCATGCCCGCGCGCATTTCGCTTTTGGCTTTAGCTGCTGCTTCCTGCGCAACTGTATTGGTCCCCGCAGGAAGCTGAGACATTCGAATGCGCGAATCAAAAGTGCGCAGTCGCTCCACGGACTTTGCGCCCTGTTCCAGCCCGGCGAATGTAAAGTTCAACTGCTTGCGATAAGGTACTGAGGTCAACAGGAATCGGATGGCGGACGGTTTGTGGCCTTTTACCAGCAGGTCACGCAATGTATAGAAATTGCCAAGGCTCTTTGACATCTTTTCGCCTTCCACCAGCAGGAAGCGCACGTGCATCCAGTGGCGCGAGAAGATTTTGCCGGTGAGCGATTCCGATTGTGCGATTTCATTTTCATGGTGGGGAAATGTCAGGTCTTCGCCGCCGCCATGCAGATCAAAGCTATCACCCAGATATTTCATGGACATCACGGAGCATTCAATGTGCCAGCCGGGACGTCCCGGGCCAATGGGGCTCTCCCAGAAAGCCTCGCCTTCTTTCGGAGCTTTCCACAAGGCGAAGTCGCGGGCGTTGTCTTTCTCATATTCGTCCACATCCACGCGGGAGCCTATTTCCATGCCGGCGAAATCTTTTTTTGAGAGCTTGCCGTATTCAGGGAACCTGGCAATCCGGAAATAATAGGAACCATCTTCAGTGCGGTAGGCGATTTCTTTTTTTTCCAACTTGGCGATGAATTCGGCCATCTCCTGAATATGCTCGGTAGCGCGCACCAATTTTTCAGGCCGCTCGATGTTCAGAGACCCCATATCTTCAAGAAACGCTTCTTCATATTTGCGCGTGTACTCCTGGACTGTTTTTTTGTCGCGCGCAGCGTTGCGAATGATTTTGTCATCCACGTCAGTAATATTCATGACGTGCTGAAGCTTGAAGCCGCTCTGGCGCAGAAAGCGCCGCAGAATATCAACAGCAACAAATGTGCGGAAATTGCCGATGTGGCCGTAGTCATACACGGTGGGGCCGCAGGCATACATTCGCACGGTATTGTCAGCGGCAGGAGCGAACTCCTCCGCCTTGCCGGAGAGCGTGTTGTAGAGTCGAAGAGGCAAACCGAAATTGTAGCAAAAGACAGCACCTGGCTGAGCGCAGGGCCGATGACTTTCGCTGCGAAACCTCGGCAGTTGTAAGATAGTAGCCGTGCCTGAGTTGAGAAAAGACCCTGTTACCGGACGCTGGGTGATTATTTCCACTGACCGCTCCAAGCGTCCCGGAGATTTCTCCCGTGAGCGCGTCATCCTGAAGGGCGGATTCTGCCCATTCTGTCCCGGTAATGAAAGCACCACGCCGCCAGAGATATTGGCTTACCGTCCGGGGGAGAACTCGCGGCCGGACGCCACCGGGTGGAACCTGCGCGTAGTTCCCAACAAATTTCCCGCATTGGGAATTGAAGGCGACCTGGACCGGCAGGCGGACGGAATGTTTGACAAAATGAACGGTGTGGGAGCGCATGAAGTTGTGATTGAGACGCCTGACCATGCCGAAACACTCAATACCATGCCGTTGAAGCGCATCGAAGATATGCTGTGGGCTTTCCGCGACAGAATCCTGGACCTGAAGCAGGACCGCCGGTTCAAATACATCCTGGTTTTCAAAAACCATGGTGAGGGAGCCGGCGCGTCACTTGAACACCCTCATTCGCAGATCATTGCGCTGCCTATCCTGCCTAAGCAGGTAGTTGAAGAACTGGAGGGCGCTAAGCGTTATTTTTCCAACAAGGAACGCTGCATATTCTGTGACATCATCCGGCAGGAAACAGAGGCGCGGGTACGCATTGCGGCCGAAAACCAGGACTTCATTACGCTTTGTCCATATGCTCCACGGTTTCCGTTTGAAACGTGGATCCTACCCAAGAGACACGAGTCGGCATTTGAGAACTCTCCTTCCACCATGTTTGAGAACCTGGCGCGGATGCTGCGTACTGTGTTAAGCAAAGCCGTGCGAGTGCTGGATAATCCTGCCTATAACCTGGTGGTCCATAGCTCGCCGATCCAGGAAAATACCCATGATTACTATCACTGGCATTTGGAAATTATTCCCAAACTGGCGAAGACGGCGGGCTTTGAGTGGGGAACCGGCTTTTACATCAATCCGACGCCACCTGAAGAAGCAGCGAAGTTTTTGAGAGAAGCGAAAGTGGGAGAGCCGCAACCGGTGGGCGTGGGATAAGAGCGAAAAACTTTACCACTGATTGACGCTGATGACACTGATCTGAAAATCTTTACCTCGGATCAACGCGGATGGGCGCGGATCGGAAATCGAAAGCGGGAAGTTTAAACACCGCGAATCAAGAGTGCGTGGAAGGAATTGCTGGGCATCGTCGCAACCTAGAAGTCTTTGGAAGGCTATAGGGGTCCCTCGCTACGCTCGGGACTTCGGAAAAAACTTACTTCAGCGCAGATACTTCTCGCAGATTCTTCACCAACTCAATGATCCTTCCCGCAACGTAATCAATTTCAGCTTCAGTGTTGAAGCGTCCAATGCCAAAGCGAATAGCGCTGCCGGCGGCTTCGTCGCTCAACCCGAGGGCTTTGAGGACGTACGAAGCATGGGTTTTGCCCGAGGAGCAGGCCGATCCGCTAGAAAGCGCAACCTCATTCAGGCCGGTCAGCAGCGTTTCACCCTCGACTTCCAGAAAACTCATATTCAAATTACCAGGCAGGCGATGCTCCATGGATCCGTTGATGGTCACATGATCCAATCCTGCTGTAAGAGCGTCGCAAAGACGGTTACGCAAGCCAGCCACGCGGCAACTCTCTTCCGGCAGTTCCTGCTGCGCGATTTCACAGGTCTTACCAAATCCTACGATTCCGGGAACGTTTAGCGTGCCGGAACGCAATCCATTCTCATGGCCGCCGCCGTCGATTAAAGGAACAAGACGTTCGGCAATGCTGCGGCGCACGTAAAGCGCACCACAGCCTTTTGGCCCATAGAGCTTGTGTGCGGTGAGAGAAGCCAGATCGAGGTTGGCGCGGTTTACATCGAGTGGAACTTTGCCAAGCGCTTGAACGGAGTCCGAGTGAAACAGCACATTGCGTTCACGGCAGAGGCGTCCGATTTCCTCAATAGGTTGAAGCACGCCAATCTCATTGTTGGCCGCCATAATGCTGACCAGGATTGTTCGATCGGTAAAAGCGTCTTTTAGCTGATCAAGATCGATGAGGCCGTCCCGTCCAACGGGAAGGCAAGTTACCCGGCAACCGGTTTTTTTCAGATGTTTGCAGCTATCAAGAACCGCTTTATGCTCGGTAACGGCGGTAATGATGTGGTCGCCTTTTTCACGGCAACCTTCGGCAACACCTTTCAGCGCAAGGTTATTGCTTTCAGTGGCTCCGGAGGTGAACACAATTTCCTGGGGTGAAGCGCCGATGGAAGCAGCAATCTGGCGGCGGGCTTTTTCCACGGCTGCAGCGGCTTCCCATCCAAACGAGTGACTGTTGCTGGCGGCATTGCCAAAGCGACCGGTGAAAAAAGGCATCATTGCTTCCAGCACGCGCGGATCCAGGGGCGTGGTGGCGTGGTTATCCAGATAGACGGGAAAGCTAATGCTGCCGGAAGAAATGCCGTTGCTGCTCATCTAGAAATGATTTTACTAAAAAGTTGCAGACGGTTGGTTTGCAGACAAATAAAAAAGCCCGCCAGCAGAACTGGCGGGCCGAAGGGGCAAGGATGGTTAGAACCGGAGGGTTCCACCAAAAGTAATGCGCCGGGTTGCACCGTTCGTCCCGGGGTAAGTGGTGTTGGTGACCGAAGGATCGCCAAAGCCAGTGAATTGCGAGTGCTGGCCGGCATCTTCAATGAACGCATCCACGCTTGAGAAGTTCTGGTGGTTCAATGCGTTCAACATGCTCATGCGGAATTCAAAATTGGCGTGCTCGCCCAATTTGACTCCCTTGATCACGGAGAAGTTGGCGGAATTGGTGATCGCATCCTGCGACAGGTTGCGAGCAGTATTGCCGAAGGGCGTGCCGAAGACTGATTCGGCAGTCGCCGCATTGGTAATGTAACGGACCTGGCTATTGGTGACCGGAACCACGGCGCAAGGCAGTGGATTACCGAGTGAGTCAGTCTTGCCGGAGACGCAATTCTGGCCCATTGCATTGAGGCTGAGCAACTGCGTGGCCGGAGCCCCGCAGGCGCCGCCTGCCGTAGGTTCAAACAGAATGCATGCATCGCCAGCGAAGATGCCCGCAGTGGTTGCTGGAGCGCTGAGGTTGCCAAGGAATGGACGGGCAGAGTCGATGCCAATGAAGGCACCCAGGAACCCGATGTCAAACGGGTTGCCAGCATTGCTTGCAAACGCCGAGAAAGCCTGGACCGGTGTGTAGCGTTGGCCGGAAGCCAGGATGTAGTTTCCGGAGAACGCCCAACCGCCAAGTATGTGCCCAGCCAAGCCGTGCTGCTCTTTGAAGAACGGCAGTTGTTCAGTGAACAGGATAGACCACTGGTGCGGGATATCCAGACCGGAGAAAGAATGTTCAGCAGTTGTGGTGTTGAACGGGTTCTGTGCCCAGGTTGTGGTGTTGCCACCCGCGCCTGTGGAGAATATCTCTGACACGTTGTCCAAGGTCTTGGAGAAGGTGTAAGCGCTTCTGATTGTTAGCTGTTTGAACAACTGGTTAGCACGGAATTCCACCTGTACACCGTTATAGGTTGAATATCCGCCGTTATTGCGCGTGCGCGTGATACCCAGGTTGCAATTCTCGCGGCCAACAGCCTGAGCAACCACTGCATTGGCTGCCGGGCAGGCAGTAACGCCAGCCGGGATCAAGTTAGGAGCAACAGCCTGCAAGCCGGCCACGTCAGGATTACCGTTGACGGACTGGAACAGGTTCTCGCCACGGTTGCCTACGTAACGGGCTTCAATGGCTGCTTTCTTGGTGAGTTCACGCTCCAAGCCAAAGCTCCAGGAATGGACTCTGTCCGGCCCGAAGTCGGGTGACATGCTGGTGTTGTTGAATTGCCGCGGATCAAACACGCCATTTTGCAGGAAGCTGCTATAGGCTGCCCGTTGTGCGGGGCCCGTTCCATTGCCGGCCAGCGGCTTGGTAGCGGAAGCCGCCGCTCCGAACGACTGCAGGAAGACCGCAGGCGATGCAGACGACATGTTGATGTAAATGTTGTAGAACGGCGGATCATACAGCAAGCGGTAACCGCCGCGGAATGTGGTCTTGCCATGTCCTGTGAGGAAACCACCCCACTGCGGCGAATAGGCAAATCCGACGCTTGGGCCAAAGCTGTTCTTGGGCGACGGGAAAGCCGGGTATGCGCGCACTCCCTGAAGCGGAATAGGCTGGCCGATTACGTTGGAGCCGGCAGTCGTGAGAGCCGAACTGGTAGTGGCCCACAATGCGGTTGCCGGATTGCTTTCACGCGGGACTTCCAGTTGATTGAACAGGTTAGCCGGCTGGCCATAATACGACCAGGTGAGGCCCAGGTTCAGGGTGAGGTTGCGACCGATCTTCCAGTCATCCCCACCGTACAGGAACGTGTCATGCTCACGGAAATCCAGTGAAGGATCACCGGCGGCAAGCTGAACACGGTTGGGCGTATTGAGCATGAAACTGCGCCAATTGGCGAAGCGGAAAGCGCCGTCAATGTTGGGGAGGAAGATGTTGGGCGAACGCTGGAAGGTGTAATTCACACCCGCCTTCAACGTGTGCTTGCCCATAACAAAGTTCCAGTTGTCCTGTCCCTGCCAGGTGTTCACAATACGGCTCTGGGGCAGGTTGGTGGCGGCGCCGATAGCAGCGAATCCAGTGGCTTGGAAAGTAACACGGGTAACGGCCTGATCGACGGCGTTTGCTGTGGGAACCGTTCCCAGGCTGTTGCCGCCAAAGTCCACATTCAGGCGGTTGAAGCCAACGCGCGCTTCATTGACCATTCTGGAGGACAGGTTGTGGGTCCAGCCAACCAATATGGCCTGGCTCAGTGCCGGAACGTTGGCAGGATAACCTGCAGCGGCGTCACCGAAGTCAAGGTCAAAGTTGTTGCCACGGTTGAAGATGTAACGCGCCATCAGGGTGTCGCTACCCATTTGATAATCAATGCGATTGGTGAAATTGAAGTTATGGGTTGGAGTCGACAATATGCGAGTAACACCGCCGAACTGCACGGGGCATGGAGTCGTCGCGCTCGCCGCGGTTCCAACGTCAATTAAATCAAATTGATTGTTGTTATTCGGATCGACGGTCGGAAAAGGATTTCCACCTGAGATGCCGAATGGGCCGGTTTTCTGGAAGATCCCCAAGCTCGTGCTGCCCGGGAAGCATCCTGCCAATTGGGTCAAACCAAGAGGCGTGGGCGTGCGAGTATCGGTGTGGTAAATGGAGTTCGTCGAGATGATCTCCTCATCAAAGCCGCCAAACATGAAGAGCTTATTCTTCACAATCGGCCCACCAATGGTGAACCCGGCAAATTCGTCATTCAGACGAGGTTGCTTGGTCAGAGGTTGGTTGTTAGCGTCTGTGGTAAAGCCCTGCCTCTGGAAGTTATTCAGGGAGTTGAGAATCGAATTGTTCTCGTTTCCGTAAATGCTTCCGTGCCAGGCGTTGCCGCCCGACTTGGTAATGATGTTGACGACGGAACCGGCGTTGCGTCCGTACTCAGGACCAAACTGGTTGGTAACCAGAACGTACTGCTGAACGAATTCGGCATCGCTCAAGAAAAGGCCGGGGCCGGCGACGCTGTTGTCGTTGTTGTTCTGACCGTCAATCTGCTGGTCATTGTTGCGGCCGCGCAGTCCGTTTACTGAGAAACCCTGGCCGCCGTTGGTGTTCGAGAACCCGTTGTCGCGGACGGAAACCACGCCCGGAACAAAGAGGGCCAGGTTGTCAAGACCTTCATTTTCCTGCACGCCTGCGAACGTCGTCAGGGCGGTGCCAGCAAAGGTGTTGGTTACCTGGGCATTGTTCGTTTCGATAAGCGGAGCGTCGGCGGTAACTTCAACCGTCGTGTTGGCTTCGCCCACAGACAACTTGACCGCGCCGAGATTGGTGTCGCGGGCGGTTACCAGAACGTTGTTTTGTACTGTGGTCTTGAAGCCGGTGGCCGAGACTTCGACTTTGTAGTCACCAACCGGGATCAAGTTAAAGTGGAATAGGCCGGAGCCATCGGTGGTGGTAGTCAG
>DASXKZ010000162.1:0-6762 GCA_036496525.1 Candidatus Angelobacter sp. | reverse complement strand
CATCGTTTGAAAATGCACCGCCGCCCACAAGCTCTCCCGGCAGCTTTGGTCCTGGTATCTGCTTGTTCTGTACCAGATCATAGAAAGAAAGCTCGCTTCGGCCCTTCACATCCCACACCAGCGCCGCCAGTGTGCCCTGCTGATTGATCCGTATTCCGTCCAGCTCGCCATCCGGGCGCTCGGCCAGGACTTCAATGTTCCCTGGCGTGCCGTCTGCCGCCAACTTGATCCGGCCAAAGGCCATCAGATCACGATCTTTGTTGGTGGCGATATAGGCTGCTCTGCCATCCGGCGCGATCTCACCAGAGAAGGTCGCCACGCCATCATGCTTGGTGATGAGCGTGTCTTTGCCGCTTGTCAGATCCAGCACATAGAGATTATTATCTCCGCGATTTTTCAGGCGGCTCAGCAGCGCCCGGCTGCCGTCGTGGGAAATTCCCTCTATCCCGCCAACACCCGGATTCTTTGCCACCAGCTTCGTCTCACTCGATGCCACATCTACCATGAAGCTATCGCGCGACGCAGGATCGTTGCGGCTGGAGTTAATCGCAATCCGTTTCCCGTCGTTCGTCCAGGCATCAAAGCCGTTGTTATCACCGCCTCCCAGCGTCAGCAGCTTCATGCCGGTGCCATCGGGCTTTACCACGTAAATCTGCGTGTTCAACCCGCCGCCCGGAGCAATCGTCACGGCAATCCAGTCGCTCGCTGGAGACCACTGCTGCTCCGTCACCGGATCGTCGCCGTTGGTCACCATGCGCGGATAGCCACCCTCAGAAGGCACAATCCAAACCTGCGGCGAGCCGCTCATGTTGGAGATGAAACTCACCCATTTGCCGTCGGGAGAGAAGCGGGGAGCTACCGCGCTGCCGACGCGAGCCATTCGGGCCACGGATGCAGCGACGTTGCTCTTTTGTTTATCTCCGGGCTGAGCCTGGGGCTTATCGGCGGTCTGTCCGGCAAGGCTTGCCGCGATGCTGAATGCCATAGCGGCAGTGATGTTTTTCTTGAACATGCTCCATCTCCTGTTATGCATTGGACGGATGTATGGGGTTTTCGTAGCCGGGATAAGCATCCGTGCTGGGCCGCTGCTTTCCGATCACCGGATCACCCGATCACACGCGATCACCCGATCTCGCTAGCTCGCTTTCCCTTCTTTTGCCGCTCGGGCCTGTGCCGCATCATAGCTCTCGCCATAGATCGACGGAACTTTGCCGCCCATGGGCCTCAAGTAAGTAGAAAGCTGTCCGCGATGGTGGATAGTGTGGTTCTGGGAGAGTTGAAGGAAGCTGACGGCTGGCATCTGAAACATGCCACGAAAATCGACGGATTTAGTCAGTTGCTCGCCGCTCAGGCCTTCAATCTGCTTCAGGTTGGCGTTGAAGCTCTCATCAAACCAGGCGGCAATCTTGGCGGAGTTGTTGATCGACTCCGGACGGTTGTTGGGCGTGAAATCAAATTTCCCGGTACATATGCCGCCCAGAAAGCGATGTTCCGCCGCCACAATGTGCCATGCCAGTTCCAGCGCGCTCTTGGCCACCGGCTCCGGACGATAGTCGCCTTTATCCAGCGGTATGGCTTCAATCACCCGCTTGGTGGTTTCGTGCTCCGTTTTGATGAAGGGCAGGGTGAGCGCTAACAGAAATTTGGCTTGATCGGGAGTCATCTGTGAAGACATGGCTGGTAAATTCCTTTCCTTGGGGGTCGCAAGCATTCTACCAGCGGCTACACGCCCAAATCCGCGCTAATCCGTGTTCATCTACGATGAGGTTTGCATTCTCGGTCAGGAATCGCCGCCCGATTCCAGTTCTGTCGCTTCTTTCTCCCAAGCTTCGGCTTCTGTGGTTTTCCCCAGCTTGCGGAGACACTCGGCACCTGAGTTTAATGAAACAGCCAAGCTCTTGCGATCAACCCGTCCAAAGATATCGCCTTTACGCTTAGCGGCCACGGCGCGCTCATACCAAGATTGGGCTTCGGCGTAATTGTCGGTCTGACGCAGACACGAGCCCATCAACTCGAGGCTGCGACCTAAGCTTTCATGGTCCACGCGGCCATGCACATCGCCCTTTTCCGCCTCGGCTGCGGCTCGCTCATACCAGGGTAAAGCTTCCACGTACTTGGCTGTTTGCGCCAAGCACCACCCCACCTGGTGCAGGCTATTGCTCAAGCTTTCGTGATCGACACGGCCTTGCAAATCCCCTTTTTCTTTCGCCAGCACGGCACGTTCATGCCACCCTTGAGCTTCCTCGTAATGGCCGGTCTCAGACAAACAATGCCCCACGTAGCTGAGACTGCGGCCCAGACTGTCCTGATCGATGCGGCCATGCATGTCACCTCTTTCTTCTTCGTCTACCGCACGCTCAAACCAAGGACGGGCCTCATCATGCTTGCCCATCCGAGACAAGCAGCGGCCCACTTCGTGCAGGCTGGCGCTCAGTCTGTCATGGTCCACGCGGCCCTTCACATCTCCCTGCTCTTTGGCTGCGAAGGCGCGCTCATACCAACATTGGGCTTCGTGAAATTTGCCTGTTTCCAAAAGGCAATAACCCACACTGTGCAGGCTGGTGCCCAGGCTGGCATGGTCCACTTGGCCATCCGCATCGCCCTTTTCCTTCGCGGCCACGGCGCGCTCAAACCATGGACGGGCATCGTCAAAACGGCCAATCTCAACGAGGGCACGTCCAACCTTTTCGCCCCTGCCGGTGGCAACCGGCGTGCCGAACTCAGCCCATGCTACAGGGGCAAGAGGAAAGGTGATGAGCGTGGAGGCAATATCCGTGCGATTGGGATGGTCGGCTACTTCATCCGCAATTTCTGTGAAACGATGGGCCTGGGCAATCCTGACTTTTTCAAGGAGTTCTACTTGAGCTTCGCCAAGCCGCAATGCCTGGAGAAAGCGGCCAAAGAGCTGGTGCATCTTGAGATCTTTGCCGCCTTCAAGAAGATGGAGATCAAAACAGGCGTCCAGCCGTTTTTCAAAATCGGTTTCGCTCCAGCCGAGCGCTTGCTGAAGCTGCGCAGACAATTCATCACGGGGAATACGTTGGTTGAACAAGGCCGCACTGTGCAACAGCAGCCGCACGGGATCTTCCAGCCGGTTATAAACAAGATGAAATGATTCGTCCGCTTCAGGGACTAGCCTAAGCTTCGCCTTACCCAACCGCCCGCGACGCTGCTCGTGGGCCAGGGTGATGGCCGCCGGGCAGATCTGAATGGGCAAACCCCCAGCCAAAGCGGCGAGCTGTTCACCATACGTCTCCGCGACTTCACTGCCGCCCAGTTCCTTGATGAGCAGCAGCGATTCTCCGTGGCTGAGCGGCTTGACTTCATGCGATAGCCAGCCGTCCCAGGTATCGATCACGCTGGTAATCAAGACGTGGCAGGCCATTCCTGCGCGCGGCAACCAAGCATTTACTCCGTCAACCGAGCCAACATTGTCAAAGATGAGCAATGTTGGAACGCTGCCCAGCGAGTAAAACGTCTGCTGGCCCTGCTCGGGTAGAGACAGGTCTGGTGGAAAATTCAATCCAAGTAGCGTCTTTCCGATGCGAGCAAAATCCACATCCAGCGCGCCTGCGGTGGCGTCCATCAGGAACGCCCCGCCCGGATAACGGTCGCCGTGGCGGCGGGCAAACTCTTTCGCCAGTTCGCTCTTGCCTGTGCCAGAGTGCCCGTGCAGCACCAGTACGGATTCCTTGTCCGGCGTGATCAGCACCTTAAGAATCGCCTCAAAATCTTTTTCGCGGCCAACTATAGGAAGATTGTGACGCGAGGGAATGTTGCTGCGGAACCGTGGAAGCGACGCAGGCTTTGCCGGCTCAACGGGGACAGCAGGCGCGGCCGATTCTCCCGCCACGCTCAAGCGGGGAATGGGAAAGCTCTTCTGGTAGTCGTTCTTACTTTCGGTGGGAAAGAGACTGGGGTCAACCGTCCACACTTCCTTAGGTGTGTCCTCATAGCGAATGGGAAAGACCGTTAGCTCTTTGCCATTCAGAGCACCATACATCGCACGATTGGGCCACTTGCGCGTCTGATAGGCGGCACCGGCAGCGCAGAACAGTGACTTGCCAAACGCTGACGCGACGCTTTCCACCTCTGTTTCATGAAGGTGGCCACGCAGGATGAATTCCACCTGCGACTGTAATGCCGACTTAATGTTGGTCCGCTCCAGGTCGCTCAGCCAGTCAAGCGGGTGGTGAATCAGCGCGACATTGAATTCCGCTTTTAGATCAGTGAGCTTTGTCAACGCAGCTTCCAGGCTGCGCCGCCCGATCAGCAGCTTGTTGTGGTCGTCGTCATCCAGGCAGAATAGCGCGCTGTTGACGGACAGGATGCCGAGCTTTGTTCCGCGCACCTCCGCCAGTTCGACGGGCCCGCAGGAAGTTTCACGCGGCCAGCTTCGGATGCCCTTGAAATATGCGTCATGCCAGGAAAGGAATGCCCCCATTTTCTGCGTAAGATGGGGCTTGGGAAGGTCAGGATTGAAGTAGCTGTCTGAATCTTCTCGCGATGTCAGGGTTCGCGCCAGCCCAACGCCGAGTGTGCGGTCAACATCGTGGTTGCCGGGAATGACAAAAAGGCGTCGCTTCTCTACCTTGGCGGCTTCCAGCAGATCGTCAAAGAACTTTGTCGCCAGTTCGTATTCGGCGGGCTTGCCGCCATGGGCGATGTCGCCGGTGGCAAAGATCAGGTCGGGCGCGCGGCCGTGTTCGCGAAAATACCGGACCGACTTGACCAGGGTCTTGAGAACGACGTCACGATCATAAGGGTCGCCGCCGCGGATATGAAAATCCGAGACATGCAGCCAGGAGACTTGCATTCAGAACCTAACCTAACTCAGAACGTTGGCGCATAGTATAAGTCAGATGTGCCGCACACACGGCACTCCAAGCTCATTTTGCATTCTTACCCACCGTTTCCCCACCCCAGCTCGCGAAAAGAGGCGCACCCTGGATGGAGCATTGTCCGGCGAAGGGCATGGCATGAAAAATGTCCGGGAGAGAACGCCTTGAAGCGGCATGGCGAGAGACAAATCCTCGGGATCCTTCGACGCGTGCTCATCCCGCTGAACGGGACTCGCGCTTGCTCAGGAAGACAGGGGGAAAGATTGCTCACCAAAATTGAGGGGTCCCTCCCTAGCCTGTGCCGCACGGCGGGCGAAAGCGGGCCACCTGACGTTGGACATTGGTTCTTGGACATCGATCATTGGACCATGGGACCGCGAGCACTCGGACATGTCCGGGGTTTAAGCAGTGGGTCGCAAAAGACATGTCCCGCTTTGATGAACTAGTTCGTGCGTGAATGTTACGAAGAACCACGGTAGGATGAAGCAGCCCTCAGGGGTGTGAACTGTAACGATCTTTGAAAAAAAGCAGTCAGCTATCAGCCGTCAGCATTCAGCAATCAGGATTCAACTCGGTTGCGACCCTCTGCCTGACTGGGTTTGGGATTGGGTGGCCCAAGGGTGGCCCTTGGGCCACCCAAGCGTCACGCAAGGGCCATCCAAGCGTCGAATGAAACAAGTGGTTTTGTTTGCAACAAAAGTTGGGAAATGCCGGGTGGGGTGAGCAAAGCGCGTCTGCCCCATAGATCGGGTGATCCGGTGATCGGGAAGCAAAACCTCTGAAACCTACGCCAATTTGGGATGCCTGGGATGGGAACTTGTAAGCGCTTTGGAATCCTAGTTGGGCGTAGGGGGAGGGGGTGGCACCCAAGCTTCCTGTCGCAGTGATCGCGCGTGATCGTAAAACCGGCAGGTTTCATGCCCAGTACGTTCTATCCAGCGTCCGGTACTGGATTGCCTCAGCGATGTGCTTGCTCTCAATCTGCGGGCTGCCTTCCATATCGGCAATCGTCCGCGAGACCTTGAGTATCCGGTCGTGCGCCCTGGCGCTGAGCCCCTGCTGTTGCATGGCGCGTTCCAGCATGCGCTCGCTGTCAGTGCCCAGGTCGCAATAGGCGCGGATTTGGCGTGAGCTCATTTGCGCGTTGGAGTAATTGCGCTCACCGGCGGCGGCAAAGCGATTGAGCTGGACATCGCGGGCGCGCACCACGCGTTCGCGAATCTGCGCAGAGCTTTCAGCTTTGCTGTCACTCCCGCGCAGCTCTTTGTAATTCACCGCCGGAACATCAATGTGAATATCAATGCGGTCCATCAGCGGCCCGGAAATCTTGGAGACATAACGCTGGATCATCGTCGGCGAGCACGGACACTCTCTTTGTCCCGACCCATGATAGCCGCACGGACACGGATTCATCGCCGCGGCCAGCATGAATCGCGCCGGAAATGTTAGTGACATCGAAGCGCGCGCAATGGTCACATTGCCGTCTTCCAGCGGCTGCCGCATCACTTCCAGCACATTGCGCGGAAACTCCGGCAGCTCGTCCAGAAACAAAACGCCGTTATGCGAAAGCGAAACTTCGCCCGGACGAGGAATGATCCCACCGCCAATTAGCCCCGCGTCGGAAATAGTATGGTGTGGAGAGCGGAACGGCCGCACGCTTACCAGCCCTGACTTGGCGTCCAGCACGCCGGCTACGCTGTGGATCTTGGTGGTCTCCAGCGCTTCTTCAAACGTGAGCGGCGGCAGAATACTGGAAACACGCTTAGCCAGCATAGTCTTGCCGGAACCTGGCGGCCCGATCATGAGGATGTTGTGTCCACCGGCGCAGGCAATTTCCAGCGCGCGCTTGGCCGTGAACTGTCCGCGCACTTCCTTGAAGTCCGCGGCACCGTTGTGCTCAGTCTCACCCAGCATCTGTGAT
>DASXKZ010000161.1:0-17227 GCA_036496525.1 Candidatus Angelobacter sp. | reverse complement strand
AAGAAGATGCAAACGCATCTCTGCCGCCGTGATCTTCAGCGGCACTTCTGCTCGCGACTGTTCCTCAGCCGGACGCCCTTTTTCTTCCATTACAGGAATAAACCACCACCAGCCTGCTTGCAGGCGCTGTTGTGTTGTTAGTTACTATTCTCTCATTAGAACGGCTGTTGTGAGATGCTCTTGCGGGCCCCAGCGGCTAAAAAACACGATTTTCTAGTGGAAACTACCCATTACCAAGGGGCGAATCGCCCGCACCTTAATACATGTTTACAAAGAATTTACAGGGAATGGATTTGGGCCCGCTTTGTGTGCTCTTCAATGGCAGAAAGGATGCTCAGAGCAGCCGCCAGTGCGCGACGGCCATCTTCGAGAGTTACCACCGGTTTTTCGCGATGACGCACGGCATGCAGAAATGATTTCAGCTCCGCCCGCAACGGTTCTTCAGATTCCACCTTCGGCTTGTTCAGCGCCACGCCCGGAATTGGAAGGGTGGAAGGCGTTTCCGCAAATGACATCAGATTGTGCAGGGAAAACTTCTCTTCCTGGGTAACGCGAATCTGGAAAACATCCTGGCGTCCGTAGTCAATGGAGACATATTCCTTTGGCTGGAAGAAGCGCAGCTTGCGCACCCGCTCCGTGCTGATGCGGCTGGCAGTCAGATTGGCCACGCAGCCGGATTCAAACTCCATGCGCACGTTCGCGATGTCAACTTTTTCCGTGACTACGGGCAATCCCACCGCGCGGATTTCTTTTATCGGCGATTTCACGAAAGAAAGCACAACATCGATATCGTGAATCATTAGATCTAGCACCACATCCACATCCAGGCTGCGCGGGCTGAAAACGCTGAGGCGGTGCACCTCAAAAAACATCGGCTTGGTAATCAGCGGAATGGTCGCTCGCACGGCGGGATTGAACCGCTCCAAATGTCCGGCCTGCATCACACGCTGGTTGGCATTGGCGAGGCTGATCAGTTCATCGGCTTCTGCCAGGGTTGAGGCCAGAGGCTTTTCGATGAGCACATCAATGCCGGCAGCCATCAGCGCCGCAGCCACGCCGCGATGATGCAGCGTGGGGACCGCCACGGACGCGGCTTCCACGCGTCCAAAAAGTTCTTCCACGGTGGCCAGCGCGGAGCAGCCAAACTGGCTGGCCACAGCCTGGGCCTGTGCGGTATCGTTATCCACCACGGCAACCAGTTCCACGCCTGCGCCTTGCTTTTGCAACTCGTGGTAAACTCGGGCGTGATTGCGGCCGAAAGAGCCCACACCAATGACTGCCACTCGAATTGGACTTTCATGAGCCAAACGTTGATTTTCTCAGACGTTATCTGGGTAATCAATTTTCATGGGATCCTGGCCAGCACTTCGCAGAACCAGCCTTGCGCGTCAGTCCACCGCTTTTCCATTTTGAAGCCGCTGCGGCGCAGCAGGCGCGCGATAGAGACTGCATTGAACTTGTAGCTGTTCTCGGTGTGAATGCGTTCGCCTTTTTCAAAATGGAAGCCGCGGCCCAAGTCCTGCACCCATACGGTTTGCTCGTAGAGGCTTTCCAGATGCATTTCGATGCGTGATTTGCGGCGGTTCCATAGCGCTACGTGCTCGAAAGAATCAACGTCAAAGCTGCCGCCCAGTTCGCGATTGATGCGCACCAGCATGTTCTTGTTGAAAGCCGCAGTGACGCCTTGCGCATCGTTATAAGCGGCGTGGAGGATGTCAGCGTCTTTGATTAGATCAAAACCGATCAGTAGCGCGTCTCCCGGCTGAAGAGAACGATGCACGCTCTTGAGGAACGTCATAGCCTCGTCAGGCTCAAAATTGCCGATGGTCGAGCCAATAAAGAGCACCAGCTTGCGTCCGGGCAGCGCGTTCAGATCAGGAATGCGATGCGTATAGTCTGCAACAATGGGGCTCACGCGCAGCCGAGGAAAGTGGCCGTTCAAAGTCTTGAGCGCGCCTTGCAAAGCCGAAGAGGAAACGTCTACGGGATAGAAATCCGCGCGCAGTTGGCGGCGCAATAACGCTTCAATCAGGACTTGAGTTTTGCTGGCGCTGCCCGCGCCCAGCTCAACCAGCGTCAGGTTCGGTCCGGCCTGGCGAACGATCTCGCCGGAATACTTCTTCAGGATGCCGCGCTCGGTGCGCGTGGGGTAATACTCCTGGGTTTCTGTGATCTGGTCGAAAAGCTGCGAGCCGGCGGCATCGTAAAAGAGCTTGGGCGGCAACCGACGAGGGCGCGCACTCAGGCCGCGCAGCACTTCTTCCGCAATGGGACTTACCAGTACTGCAGCGTTTTTAACCGCCATCGTCAGCCAGCCTTATTCCGGAAAATTGCCAGCGCGTTTCCGGAGGGAAAAAATTGCGGTAGGTGGCGCGAATGTGCGAGCGCGGCGTGGCGCAGGATCCGCCGCGCAGGACCATCTGTCCGCTCATGAATTTGCCGTTGTATTCACCCAGCGCGCCGGCAGCGGGCTTGTAGCCGGGATACGCAAGATAGGCGCTTGCCGTCCACTCCCACACATCGCCAAAGAGTTGCAACGGAACGCCGTTTTGCACACCGCTTTCCCCCGCTGGAGTGGCTGCGGGATGAAATCTGCCGCTTTCCAAAAAATTGCCTTCAATGGATGAGACACGGCTTGCCGCTACTTCCCACTCGAATTCGGTAGGCAGGCGCGCGCCGGCCCAGCGGGCAAACGCATCCGCTTCGTAATAACTCACGTGACAGACCGGCTCGGCTTCTTCCACGTTGCGCATGCCGGAACAGGTGAACTGGATCCACTGGCCGTTGGATTTCTCCCAGTAAAGAGGCGCTTTCCAGCGATGCGTCTGCACGGCCTTCCAGCCGTCGGAGAGCCAAAGCTCAGGCCGCGAATAACCGGCGTCTTCCATGAACGAGAGATATTCACCGCACGTTGCCAGACGCATGCCAAAGCGGAACGGGCGCAAGAAAACTTTGTGCCGCGAGCCTTCATTGTCGAAATAAAAAGATTCGCCTTCAGCGCCGATCTCATAAAGCCCTTCAGGATAAAGCTGCGGCTTCTGCTGAGGCGCGCTGTCGGTCGAAGGCGCTGCGACCGCAGCCTGATACGCCGGATGCAACGGATTGCTCCAGAACCCATGCTTGATATCGGTAACGATCAGCTCCTGGTGCTGTTGCTCATGGTTCAGCCCCAGCGTCACGAGTTTCTGCGCTTCCGCGCCAACCGATCCTGATTGCAACAGCTTGAGCATGTGCTCATCCACATGAGCGCGATACCTGCGGATTTCTTCCAGCGGCGGACGCGAGAAGGTATTGCGCAGCGCTTTTTCCGGCTGCTGTCCTACCGCGTTGTAATAGGAATTAAAGAGATCGCGAAACTGAGGATGGAAAGGCCGGTATCCCGGCAAATGGCTGGAGAGAATAAACGTCTCAAAAAACCAACTGGTATGCGCCATGTGCCACTTGCCCGGGCTTGCCTCCGGACAGGACTGCACCATTAAATCTTCCGGAGTCAGTGGAGCGGTGAGCGCATCGGTTTGCTGGCGTACCGCAATATACTGGCTTGCGAGCGACGCCAAGGCCCGCTCTTCTGCCGAAGCGGGAGGGAAGGTCAAGACCGACTTCAAGTGAGCCATAGGGGAATCCTGTCACTCAAATCAGCAGGGCAGACATCCTAAATGTTTGGCCCGTAAATTGCACTTCTAGGCACAGCAATGTCCGTCACCATATGATGCGCGGGACTCAATCAAAGTTTCGGTAATGTGGGGATGAATCGTGGGCCGTCTGAGTGAAAATTTAACGAAAGTCACTCTTTGCTGGTGTATCTTCAAAATGTGACACTTGGCCATTCAGCGACCCGGCGAATCATCTTCCACGTCGATATGGACGCTTTCTTCGTTTCCGTGGAAGAGCTGTTCAATCCTGCGCTGAAAGGCAAAGCCGTAGTAGTAGGCGGGCAGCGGGACGAACGCGGTGTGGTATCGGCAGCATCGTATGAGGCGCGCAAATTCGGCGTGCATTCAGCCATGCCGTTGCGAACTGCCGCCAAGCAGTGTCCGCACGCTATTTTCGTCGATGGCCACATGGAGCTTTACCAGGAGTATTCACAAAAGGCCCGCGAGGTGCTTCATGATTTTTCTCCTGCCATAGAAATGGCTTCCATTGACGAAGCCTATCTCGATATGACGGGCACAGAGCGGCTGCATGGGCCGCCACTGCTCTCCGCGCACAAGCTACACAGCCAAATGAAAGAGCATACTGGACTGAATTGCTCCATCGGCATCGGCAGTTCGCGCCTGATGGCCAAAATCAGTTCAGATAAGGCCAAGCCCAATGGCGTCCTATATGTGCTTCCCGGGCAGGAACAGAGTTTTCTAGCGCCGCTGGATGTCGGCAAAATTCCAGGAGTCGGCAAGGTCACCAAAGCGCGGCTGAATGATATTGGCATTGTTTACATCGGCGATCTCCTCAAGGTAGAAGAGCAGGTCCTGGAAGATAATTTCGGCGCGTGGGGGCCATCGCTGGCGGGTAAGGCGCGTGGCGAGGATGCAGGCGCATGGTTTGCAGGCGAAGTAGGCGAAGAGTGGCAGGCAAAATCCATCAGCCATGAGCATACTTTCGACCGTGATACGGCCGATCTGGGTAAGATTGAGCCTACGTTGGCGCATTTGTCGGAGAAGGTAGGCCGCAGACTGCGCGAGCAGAACTTTATCGCCCGCACTCTGCAACTCAAGTTGCGATATTCAGATTTCACCACCATCACGCGCGCACATTCGTTAAACAGCCCAACGCAGATGGATACAGAAATTTTTTCGGCCATCATGAAACTGTTCCATGCCAACTGGGAGCGGGGACGCGCGGTGCGGCTGCTGGGCGTGCAGTCCTCAAATTTTGAAGACCTGCCGGCGCAGATGGACTTGCTGGAGGGCGATCGTCGGGACAAATGGGCTCGCGCGCTTTCCGCCACCGACCGGCTGCGAGATAAATACGGAGATTCCGCCATCTTTCTGGCCAAGACCATGGGCGGCAGCTTTCGTGAGCGAGTTCATGAAAACCCGGCGGAAAAGCCTGATAAAAAGCGGTAGCGTATTCCTGAATGCCTTAAAAAAATAAACCAAATTTGGTAAGCAGCTACTCTGTTCAATCTTTTTATCAATAAAAGAAGCGTCTAAACAGCCAATTGGTGGTAACGTGGTGCTCTTAATTTCAAGGGCCTTCTGAGGGCCATGTCGCATCTCTTGCGGCATTCGCCAGATTGAATGCTCTTGTTGCTTCCTGAGCCCCGCCCTGGCAGGAATGGAAGCAGAAAAGCAGCCTTATGTCCCCCAGGCTTGAAGAAATTGTCGTCTTTGTTCTAGCCGCCATTCTGGTGGCGCTCTTCGTGTGGATTTATGCGCGCGATCCACAGAAAACAACGCGTTTGTGGATGCTGGGCTGGATCGCAGTCCTGGTCCATTTTGCCGCGCCTGCTTTGGATGATTTTTCCCCCGCTCTGGTGCGTTTCACATGGTGGCTGAAGGGGGCCACGCTGATCGTTGCCGGTACATTCTTCCTGCTTTCTGTTTCAGGAGTTTTTTCCCGGCATGCAAGACGCCTTGCATTTATCTTCTTTATCACAGCGGCAGCAATCCTCTACCTTACTGGCATGGAGATGGGGTATCGCTCCGGCTGGTTCTACATATCGCTATTAGTTATCAGTTCCATTTATGGCATCGCTCAGGCCATACAGTTCTATGGCTGGAAGAGTCCTTATCTCTATTCATTGTTGCTGCTGCTCCCTTACGCAGGATGGGCAATCCAGCGGGCCTCTCATGTGATGTACCGGCCTGGACTCTTGTTGTATTTTTTTGGCTTCTTTTATGCAACAGGGCTAGCATATTTTCGGCGCTTCAACAGGTATAGTCCAGGCGTTCTTCTTACAACAGTCTCATTCGTAGCATGGGGTTGCGTTTTCCCTTTCGCGGTAATACTACAGGCCTATGGCATGGGCCCCGCTCTATCCAGCGATGTGTGGAACCTACCCAAACTTTTTGTAGCTTTTGGAATGATCCTGACCCTGTTTGAAAATCAGGCCCACATGGCTTCCAAGTTGGCGCGCCAGTACCAGGTACTGTTTGAAAACAACCTTGCCGCCGTTTATGTTTCCACCCCGGAAGGCAAGCTGCTGAATTGCAACAGCGCTTTTTTCAGGATGTACGGTTTCAAATCCAAAGAGGAAGCTCTCGCTCATCCTACGGCATTTTTCTATTCCCAGGCCGGAGAGCGGGAACAGTTTCTGAATGACCTGGGCCGGCAGGGCCAGGTGCTGAATTATGAGTGTACGCAGCGGCGGCAGGATGGAACGGTCTTCTGGATACTGGAACGTGCCACGATCGTCACGGATGATGAGGGCGAAAGCTTTATTGAGGGCACTGCGATAGACATTACTGAACGCAAGCAGAATGAAATTGCGCTACAACAGTCGGAAGAAAGATTTGCCACTATTTTTCGCCAGAGTCCCGTAGGCTGCGGAATCATGAGCCTGGACGGAACGTTCCTTGACGTGAATGACAACCTCTTGCGCATGCTGGCCCTGCCAGCGGAGAAGGTGATTGGCAAAAGCGCCGTTGAGCTGGGATTCTGGAAATCTCAGGCGGAACGGGATGAGTTTTACCGAAGACTCAGGACCGAAGGCTCATTGCAAAATGTGGAGATCAAATTCAAGGACGCGACAGGCTTTGAGCATGTGGGCCTGTATTTTGCCACCCTGGTCCGCATTGGCGACAAGGAATGCATGTTTGGCATGCAACTGGACCAGACGGAAGAGCGCGCACTGGAAGCAAAATTTCTCCAGGCGCAAAAAATGGAGTCCTTGGGCAGGCTGGCCGGGGGCATTGCCCATGACTTCAACAATCTTCTGGGCGTGATTGGCGGTTACGCGGAACTGCTGGAAGCCAAGCTGGAAAGGACTGAGGCCCTTCGGCGCTATTGCGACAAAATAATCGACACAACGCAGCGTGCCGGCAGTCTTACGCGGCAATTGCTTACCTTCAGTCGCAAGGAAATTCTGCGGCCCGTCCCTCTGCAAACCGGAGAGGCGCTTCAGGAACTTAACGCCATTCTCCCCCGCCTGATTGGCGAAGACATCGAATTGATCGTGAATTTACGCGCCACCGGAACCGTGGTGATTGACAAGACGCACTTCGAGCAGATCATTTTTAATGTCGTTATCAACGCGCGCGACGCCATGCCACAAGGCGGCCAGCTCACAATCACAACAGAAGATATGCTGCGCCCGGTGCTCACTCCTGCCGACAGCATCGCCATTGGCCAGTACGTAGCCATACGCATTCGCGATACCGGCATTGGCATGGATGAAGAAACACGCTTGCATGCTTTCGAGCCCTTCTATACGACAAAAGAGGTGGGGCGCGGGACCGGGCTGGGTCTTGCTACTGTGTATGGCATCGTTCAGCAATGCCACGGAGAAATCGCCATCGAATCCAGTCCGCGAAAAGGCACCCTGGTCAACATTCTGCTGCCTGTCGCACCTTCTGACGCAGCGGTCGCGGCCAAAGACCAACATGAAGAAATGCGAAACGGGCAGGGCAATATCCTGTTAGTAGAAGATGAATTGGACCTGCGGAACGTGAGTGCCGAATTCCTGAATTCGCTGGGCTATTCCGTTACCTGCGCCTGCAGCGGTCCAGAGGCGCTGGATTTGCTGGCTACTGCAGACCAGATTGATCTCGTCATTACCGATGTGGTGATGCCAAAGATGAGCGGACGGGAATTTGCCAACCAACTGCTGCAGGTCAGGCCGAACACCAGGCTTCTTTACGTTTCCGGATACGCCGACGACATTGTGTTGCACAACGGCATTTCCCGGGACGGCATGTTTTTGCTGCAGAAGCCGTATTCCCTCAAGCAACTTGCCCGCAAGGTCCAGACTTTAATGGCCACTCCTATACGGACCTGAAGCGCGTCTCGTTGCTGTAGGAGACTTCAGCAGTGCGATTTTTATCTTCGTTGATAAACCTGCCAACTCGCCTCTCCATCGAGCTTGTTGTTGCGCAAGAAATCCCAGATCTTCGGATTCAGGTCTTTTGATACCGCGTAATAGTTGTGGTCGTGTCCTTTCATTTCCACTACCTTGGCATCAAAGCCGTGTTTATTCAGCTCCGCCTGCGTGGCTTTTACCATCGGTAGTTTGAAGTATGGATCTTCTGTGCCAACCCAGATGCTGATGGGAATTTTGCGTTTCGCCAGATCGAGATACGGATAGAAATCTTCACCCATCGCGCCGGCGTGGACTCCGGCAGCGGCAAAGTAGCGGGATTCCATCACTCCCATGTACAGGGCAAAAACCGCACCAGCAGAATGTCCGAAGATATAGAGACGCGTGCCATCAACAGAATGCTTTGCGCGAACGGCCTCCACTATGTCATGCAGAAACTCAGGGCCATCCGTGTTCATGCTCCATTCGCGCGAGTTTGCTGAGTCAGGCGCGACAAGAATAATGCCTTCTTTTTCCGCCAGCGCTTTCCATTCGTCGATCTGAGACATTCCGTCCCGGCCCGAGCCGTGCAAGAGCAACAGCAGAGGCGCAGGCGCGGTGAGTTTTTCCGGGACAAATGTGTAATAAGTGCGTTCCGCGCCCAGGGACGTAATGGTTTGCTTTTCCGGTTTTGCGGTGGCAAACGCAGTGATGGAAGACAACACAAGCAGAAACAGCAAAGCAAGCTTTTTCATGGCAGAGTTCCTTGGTCTCCACTTAGACTTCAGAGTTTCGGGCCTGGTGAGCACGCTGTTATGCGAAATGTTGCCATACCAGCGTTCGCTGCTACGCGCTCCGTTCCACCAACTCCGGTTCTTCCACTGTTGTTTGCGGTTTAAGTTTCATCGGCAGCCATCCGCGCACAAGGATATAAAGCACCGGGATAATAAAGAGATTGAGGAATGTGGAGATAATCATCCCTCCGAATACCGTGGTACCGACAGAGTGGCGTCCCGCTGCGCCCGCGCCGCTGGCAAAGACCAGTGGCAACACGCCGAGAATGAAAGCGATCGAGGTCATCAGGATAGGCCGCAACCGCAAGCGCGCGGCTTCAATGGCTGAGTCGACGAGGCTCAGGCCACGATGCTGCAACTGCTCCGCAAATTCCACAATCAAAATGGCGTTCTTGCTGGCCAGGCCGATCAGCATGACGAGACCGATCTGGCAGTAAACGTCATTTTGCAGGCCGCGCATTGACTGCGCCAGCAGCGCGCCCAGCACGGCCATAGGGACAGCCAGCAAAATAATGAAGGGCAGAACAAAGCTTTCATACTGTGCGGAAAGCGTCAGGTAAACCACCAGCAGACCCAGGCCAAAGAGCATCACAGTCTGCGCGCCGGACTGGATTTCTTCCAGCGAAATTCCGGTCCACTCAAATGAATAGCCCTGATGCAGGACCTCTTTGGAAATATCTTCCATGGCCTGAATCGCCTGGCCAGAGCTATAGCCGGGGGCCGTGCTGCCATCGATTTCAACGCTGCGGAACAGGTTGTAGTGGTTGATCACGCTGGCGTTGGTCCCTTCTTTCACCGTGACCAGATTGTCCAGCGAGATCATGCGATTATCGTCAGACCGCACGTAAAACTGCCTCAAGTCGCGCGGCTGCGATCGGTACTGCTGGTCAGCCTGAACCATCACGCGGTAAGAACGATTATTGAAATCAAAGTCGTTCACGTACTGCGATCCCATATAGATCTGCAGCGCGGAGGTGATCTGCGAAAACGGAACGTTGAGGCTCTTGGCTTTTTCGCGGTCAATCTGCACCACAAACTGAGGATCACGCGCGGTGAAAGTGGTGAACAGAGGATGCGCCAGCTCAGGCCGCGTGTTTGCCTTAGCGATGATCTGGTGCACCACGTCTTCCAGATCGTCCAGGCTGCCGCCACCGGTCTGCTGCAATTCATAAGCAAAGCCGCCAAATTGTCCCAGGCCCTGGATTGCCGGCGGATCAAAGGCGATCACCATTGCTTCATTAATACTCATCAGCTGCCCACGCAGGGTATTCAGCACAGCAAAAGCACTGTGGTCTTTTCCGCCGCGTTGGCTAATGTCTTTCAGGCTGGCAAAAATAATTCCCTGGTTGGCGGCGCTGCCGCTAAAGCTGAAACCCGGCACGGAGAAAACGCCTTCAACATCAGGGTTCGCGCTTACCATGGCGGCCGCGCGGTCCATCACTTTGGTGGTGTACTGCAATGACGCTCCGGGCGGCGCCTGCACAACCACAAAAAAGTATCCCTGATCTTCCTGCGGTACAAAGCTGGTGGGCACCTTCTGGTACACAAAATACGTGGCCGCCAGACCCAGAAAGAAGACCACTACCACGGCGGCACGCCAGTTCGTGAGCCGGTGCAGTATCGCTTGGTAACCAGCGGTTCCGCTTCTGATGGCCGAGTTGATGCCGGAGAAAAACTTGTTTTGGCGGCCTTCACGAGGGCGCAGCAACAGAGCCGCCAACGCCGGTGAAAGCGTAAGCGCGTTGAAAGCAGAAATCGCAATGGAGAACGCGATGGTCAGCGCAAACTGCTGGTAGAGCCTGCCAGTGCTGCCGGGGAACAATGACACGGGCACAAACACGGCGATCAAGACGAGGGAAGTGGCCACCACCGCTCCCGTCACTTCGCGCATGCCGATCTGCGTGGCTTCACGCGGATCGCGCACTCCTTCTTCTATATGTCGCTCAACGTTTTCAATGACAACAATGGCATCGTCCACCACAAGGCCGGTGGCCAGCGTAATGCCAAACAGCGTAAGGGTATTGATGGAGAAGCCAAAAAACTTGGCAAAGATAAAAGTTCCCACCAGTGAAACCGGGATGGTGATGGCCGGAATCACGGTGCTGCGCCAGCCTTGCAGGAAAAGAAAAATGACGATGATAACGATCAGGATGGCTTCCGCCAGCGTCTTTAGCACTTCGCGGATGGATTCACCCACGGCGCGCGTAGTGTCAAACGCTACCTGATATTTCAGCCCCTTGGGAAAGCGCTTGGCTAGCTGCTCGATCTCCGTCTGCACGTCGCGGCGCACTTGCAGGGCGTTTGCGTTGGAAAGCTGCATCACGCCCAGGCCCATCGCGTCCTGCCCGTTATAACGCAGCTGGCCGCCATAACTTTCCGCACCCAGCTCGGCGCGGCCTACGTCACGCAGCTCAATCAGCGAGCCATTGGTGGTGCGCTTAATTACTATGTGCTCAAACTCTTTGGGGTCGCTCAACCGTCCCACGGCGCGCACACTGATCTGGTAAGACTGGTTTGCCGGCGCGGGCGGCTGTCCTACTTGCCCCGCCGCAACCTGGACGTTCTGCTCACGCAGCGCCGCCGTCACGTCTGAGGCGGTCAGGCCGCGCGCCGCCAGCCGCACTGGGTCAAGCCACAAGCGCATGGAATATTTGCGCTCGCCGAAAATGATGACGTTGCCCACGCCCTTCACGCGCTTGATGGCATCGCGCACGTAAAGGTCAAGGTAGTTGCTGATAAAAAGGTTGTCGTATTCCTTGTTGTCGGCGTAGAAGCCGTAAGCCACCACAAATGAGCCGGTGTTCTTGGTAATGCTGACGCCCGTCGTCTGGACTTCAATCGGCAGGCGGCCCAGCGCGCTCGATGCGCGATTCTGCACGTCAACGGCGGCTACGTCTAAATTGCGGTCAAGATCAAAAGTTGCGCTGATAGAAGCCGTGCCATCGTTGCCGCTGGTGGAACTCATATAGCGCATGCCTTCCGCGCCATTGATGGCCTGCTCCAGCAGCGTGGTCACGCTGGTTTCCACAGCCTGCGAGTTTGCGCCGGTATAAAAGGCGCTCACGCTCACCGCCGGGGGAGTAAGGTTGGGATATTGCGCAATTGGCAGCGTGGGAATACACACGGCTCCGCCAAGCACAATCAGCAGCGAGCATACGGTGGCAAATACGGGCCGGCGAATAAAGAAATTGACCATAAATCCTGTCGCTTCGCTCCAAACCGCTTGAGCATGTCTTAGTAGAACAATTGTTCTGCGCCTGTTGCGGGCGGCTCGGCATGCACGGGCCTCGCCGCTTTAGTCGAGTGCGCACCGCAGAACTCGCTTTTTCAGATCAGCGTTTATCTGCGTCAATCTGCAGCGAAAGATTTCTTACGACTGCGGCACCACCGGCATGCCGTCTGCCAGCATCTGTACGCTGGTGATTATGATTTTGTCGCCGGCATTGATGCCGTCGAGCACCACATAATCGTTTCCGATCAGATCGCCCACCTGGATCACGCGCTGCCGCGCCACGGCCTGTTGTCCGTTGCCTTCAGCCACAAAGGCAAACAGCTTTCCGCTGAGGCGCGTGACGGCCGTAATCGGAATCACTGTGGCCTTGCGCTCTGACCACACTACGCGCGCATGCACCTGCTGGGCATTGCGAAATTTCATGTCCGCGTTGGGGACCTGGGTTTTCACCAGCAACGTTTGTGAGTCGGTGTCAACGTGCGGTGAGATAAAGGTGATCTTAGTGCGTGTAAGCGGCTTGCCCTGATCGTCCACCAGGTCCACCGGCATTCCCATTTTTAGCGCTGAAGATTTTTCCGCCGGAACATTCAAGTAGGCTTCCAGCGCGCCGCCTTTGTCCACGGTGGTTAGCATGGTCTGGTTGGTCACGTGATCGCCCACATGGACAGGGATATCGCCAATCACACCATTGGCCGGAGCGCGCACCGTGTAGTAATGCAACTGCACCTGCTGCTCGCGGATTCCCGCCTGCAAGGCTTCGGCGTCCGCTTTGGCGGCGTCATAAGTGTTTTGCGCTGTGTCCAGATCGGCCCTGGCCAGCACCCCGGCGGCATACAGTTTCTTTTTGCGATCCAGGTCAATCGCGGCCTGCTGCATTACGGCCTGCTTGGATTTCAGCCCCGCTTCCTGATTATTGACCGTAGCTTCCTGCTTGCGCGGGTCGATTTCAAGTATCGGCGTGCCTGCCTCAACCCGCTGGCCGGAATTCACAAAAATCTTGGTGATATCGCCCTCGACGAGCGGTTGCAGCGTGGCGGCACTGCGTGAGCGCAGCGTTGCCAGGTAGTCGGTAGAGAGCGGCACCGTTTCAGACTGCGCTGTCATGGTTTTAACCGGAAAAGCCTGCGGCCCGGCCGGAGTTCCGGCCTTGGCTCCCCCGCCGCAACTCGCAGCCAGTAATGCCAAAGCGAGAAGGGCGGTCATTTGTATGGCTAACTTCTTTATGATCATGGATATTTCTATGGTACCTGATGTTGGATTAAGCCGGCTCTACTGCCGATTCAATTTAGACGGACGAAGTAGCGTAACGTCTTGCAGTCTATGGATTTGTGAATCGCCATCACGGCTCTCTGGATCTTCAATTTTGACAATTCCAACGGGTCCAGCAATACAGCCTTGCGCCCTTCTGCCTGAACCTTCAGCCGAGAGGGGGGTACCCCCTCCCCCGGTTTCGACCCCATTCGATCCCAGCCGACCCCACATGACCCCATGCTGAAAGCGTTCGGCAGAGGGTCGTGATTTCTCCCCTTCGTCATCGAGCAAGATTCAGAGTTGAATCAGAACAAGGATATTTACCATTTGTTCGCCTAATGTCAAGGAAAAACAACGTGTTGCACGATGAATTTTGGCTGGAACACATCATCATAGGTGCTATAGCCCGACATCTGCCTTTCAGCTAAGATTCCCGGCATGAGAAAGGCCCTCCTGTTCCTAATCATAACGATAAGCTATTTGAATGCCGCCGCTACGACGCCTCCAGATGCATTTATTGGCACCTGGGAAGGGAAGCGGATCGAGGAACAAAAAGGCCTTCGCCAAAAGGTCTTTTTAACTGTTCAGCAAAGCAATGGACAAATTAGTGGAACATGCGAGATTCGCGCCAGTATCCATGATTCACACGGGAAATGGATTGCGCTGCGAGGAGAGTCAATTGGAGGCCCAATGCTTTTTCCGAAAGTGGAGGGCCAGGTGCTTAGCTTTGAGATTGAAATAAAGCTGCACAGCGGCGAAACGAAAACAGCCAACTATACGATGACACTTGAAGCGAAAGACCGCGCTTTACTGGACCGCCCCGGTGACGCCTTTGGCACGCTTGCCGCTTCGATGGTCAGAACCAAGCGATGATTGGCCACTAAGCAGTCTGAGGCGGGATCCTAAACTTTATTCAACGTCCACCAGTTGGCAAATGAATCCCCATCCGCCGCCGAGTTCGCTGACTGCCAGCATCAATTCATTGCTTCCTTCCTTTAAGGGAAGGTAGACCGCATCGTTTTCCGGGTTCACTATGCCAAGGAAGCCGGGATCGCGGAAACCCTGCGCGCTGCGGCCGCGGTAGAGAATTTTGCCGTTCAGGAATACGCTGACGTCGTCGCTATAGCCGAGGAGAAGTTTCTTCACCTGGTCGCGGTCGGAGGAGATGTTGGTCCGTGCATAGACCACCTTCATGCCGGGCTGCGGTTCCAGACGCTTAGAGAAATCGCCCTGAAACGTGACTCTTGGATGCGGCGCCTCACGATAGCGATAAATGACGACAAAGCCGGGCGCCTCGGCCTCTACGTCCTGCCATTTTATGGTGTCGCGTTCTTGCGGTGAGAGAGGACGTTCCAGGTTGCGCGCCAGCGCGTCATAAGAAGGTGACAGGCTCCATTTGGCGAGCGTGTTTGCAGGCATTGCCGGGAGGTGGCGCTCCCATGGCGCATCCGGCGTTGTGCGCACTTCAAAGTTGGAGAAATAAGTTGCGCCCGTAAGGACATACAAAGCCACCTGGCCTTTCTGCACGCCGCTTTTCAGATCGTCCATCACCAGCGCGGGCTTATCCATGTCTTTGACAAAGAGTCTTGCCTGCGCACCCGTCACCTTCAGCCGCAGGTGGAACCAGATATCTTTTGGGATATCGACTGCGCCAGTGAAGCCCGGTCCGTTATAGAGTTGCCAGTTGCGGCCCGTGTTGAGGACTGGGGTGTATTGCATCGCGTCCGGCAGCCCGGACTTGTGCTGGCGAAGATAGATCTCTTCATAGTTCTTGCCATCAGCGTCGATCCGGACATCAAAACCGAAAAAGCCGCGGCTTGCCGGTGTTGCCACATCCACGTCCAGAACACCGTCACGCATTTCAAAATCTTTCAAAATTGCCGCTCCGCCATCCAGGAAGAGGCACTTGCGGCCTTGATATTCAGCCGGCTTGGCTTGCCCTTCCAATTCCCATCGGGGCGAATCCGGCGGAATTGACAATGCTTGCGCTTGGGCGGATGCGGGCAGCGGTTGCGCGGACGTTTGTTGTGCCGCCGCAACTGCTACGTTCGAAATCACAAGAAACGCTAACAAGATGCTTTGATACCGTCTTGGCACGGTTTATCTCCTGAGGCGCTTGAGATCGATATGGTTTAGGGTCTTAGACGAAACCAAGCCAGGAATGGCACATGCCGTTGGCCCCAGGACATGCTTCTTATCGCGAACAGAAATTACGAATTTGATCGCAATGGTTCGGCAGCTTGCGATGCTAATATCTGAACATTCCCTCCCGGAGATCGACAAATGAAGAGTCTCGTTCTGTGTTTGGCGGTGGTCCTTTCGCCCCTGTTGGCGTTATCTCAAAGCTACGATCTGGTCATTCAGGGCGGTCGCGTGATCGATCCTGAAACAGGTCTTGATGCCGTTCGCAATGTTGGTATTAGCCAGGGCAAGATCAGGAAAATCTCTGCCGAAACTCTTCAAGGCAAGTGCGTGATTTCCGCCCGTGGCCTGGTTGTTGCTCCAGGGTTCATTGATCTGCATCAGCACGCCAAGGACCTCGAAAGCCAGCGCCTCAAGGCGCTCGACGGCGTGACTACCGCGCTTGAGATGGAAATCGGGAAGCCAGATGTCGCGGCATTCCTGCAATCCATGGAAGGGCACTCCCTTATTAACTATGGGACCACGGCGAGCCATCCGGCCGCGCGTTCACTGGTCTTTAATACGCCAATACCCGTGGACGGTCTGCTGCCTAAATCCGGTCCTGCCACGAACGAGCCGGCCTCGCCGGAGCAGATGGAAGCCATGAAGGCCCGTTTGCGGCATGAGTTGGACGCAGGCGCGTTGGGCGTTGGCATGGGCCTGCAGTACACGCCGGGAGTCACGCGCTGGGAAGTCATCGAAATGTTTCGCCTGGCGGCTGAGCGCAATTTGCCCGTTTACACCCATGTCCGCAGCAACGGCAAATTGGAGCCCGGGTCCAATATCGAATCCGTCAGTGAGGTCATTGGGGCGGCTGCTGTTACCGGCGCTGCTCTCCACATTGTCCATATCAACAGCAGTTGCGGCGCACAGGCGCTTGACTGTCTTTCACTCATCGCGGGTGCGCGGGCGCGCGGTCTGGCTGTGACCGTTGAAGCTTACCCTTATGAAGCAGCCATGACCTACATCAATTCTGCCCGGTACGATCCCGGCTGGCAGGAAAAGTCCGGCGCAACGTACCACGATTTGATGCTGCCGGAGACTGGAGAGCGCCTTACCAAAGAGCGATTTGATGAACTTCACAACTCCAGCGACCCGCGCACGGTCATCCTGTTCAGCAATTCAATGGAAAATGTCGATCCCGTTTTGCGCAACCCATTGGTTATGGTCGCCAGCGATGGCGAAAAAGGCCATCCACGAAATGCGGGGACATTCTGCCGCATTCTGGCCCGCTACGTACGCAGCCAGGGATCGCTTACCCTGATGGACGCCATTAGAAAAATGTCGCTCATGCCGGCCCAGGTCCTTGAGCGCTCAACTCCTTTTGCGCGATTGAAGGGCCGCCTGCAAGAAGGCGCGGATGCCGACGTTGTCATTTTCGATCCCCAGACTGTAACCGATCGCGCTACGTATCAACATCCCATGGAGCCGAGCCTTGGTGTTGAATATCTGTTGGTGGGCGGCGCTGTGCTGGTAGACCGAGGAAAATTGATGGAAGGAGTTTTTCCCGGTAAGGCGATTCTGGGGGGAATGAAGCGGCAGTAAAATCGGAGTCGGGGGCAGATAAGACCACGCGTAAACAAAAAAGTCATCCGATTTCTGCTTCGCAGAATCTATACGAGGGAACACTTGTTCTCTTGAGGTGCCTGCATGCAGCTTAAGCCCTTCCTGCTCGATCTCTGGCTTGACCAGTACGAACACGACATAGAATTCAATCTCGCTGCGAGCACCGGACCGACGTGGACCGTAAACAACATCCTCGCCCTCGCCGACGACGAAACACGCCACCGCTTCTTGAACCACAATCTTGTCTAC
>DASXKZ010000160.1:0-2844 GCA_036496525.1 Candidatus Angelobacter sp. | reverse complement strand
CGAGTTGCGCACCATCGCCAATCTCGAAGATTTGGGCCAAGTCCGTACATCGTTGGTGCAGAGAGCAACTGAACTCAAAGGCTACGTAGACCAGATGGCGCAGGAGAGTAAAAAATCAGTTGCGCTGTTGCAGGCAGAGGTTTCGACCTATGAGACCAAATTGAAAGCCGTGGAAGAATTAGCCCTGCGCGATCCGCTTACCGGTTTAGCCAATCGCCGCAACGTGGAAGAGCGCATTGAGTGGCGCATCCAGCACCAGCAGGAATTTTCCGTGGTCATCATGGATCTGAACCATTTCAAGCAAGTGAACGATACCTACGGCCACTCTGCCGGCGATAGTTTGCTGAAACAGTTTGCCCAGGAGTTGCGTGGATGCATAAGGTCCAGCGACTTGGTAGGCCGCTGGAGCGGCGATGAATTTGTAATCGTGCTTGACTGCGATCTGCGCAACGCAAAATCACAAATCGAGCGCGTGCAGAAATGGGTGTTCGGCGAATACCCCGTCCAGACTGGCGCCGGCAAGGGCGAAGTAAAGATCAACGTGAGCGCAGCCATCGGCATGACACAATGGCAGGCCGGCGAAACCATGCAACATTTGATTGAATCTGCTGATGCAGCCATGTACAGCGACAAGAAACTTAGCAAGAAAGCAAAAGCCTAAGACATCGAATTCAAGAATCTGCTTCGCTCGGTTTGTTTCATCATTGCCGGTTCTGACGCAAGTGAGCATGCATATCGTGCAGCTTCTGGAGCACTAAGCTAGGCGGGAAAGTTAGATGTTGCGCTGATCTCGGATTTAAAGTTATCTATGCTAGGGAATGGAAATTACTATTTCGTTATATCTGCAACCCTACGGTCCCTTTCTTAGCACCCGCCCCGCCCGCGCCGCGGTAGTCACTTCCTTATCCACCGCCACCTGCCCATTCACGATCACATAAGGAATTCCCTCAGGCGCAGCCGTTGGATCTTTAATCGTAGACCGATCAATCACAGTGTCTGGATTGAAGAGCACCAAATCAGCCTTCATACCCTCTGCGATACGGCCACGATCTTTAAGCCCCAGCACCGACCCCGGCAGCGATGTCATCTTGCGTACACCTTCCTCTAGTGAGACCACTTTGTATTCGCGTACGTAACGCCCCAAAAATCTGGGATAGGTCCCGGCGCCACGCGGATGGCCTCCATCAATCGCGCCATCGCTCGACACCATCACACGCGGATCTTTGTAGAAGTTCTTGATGTCTTCCTCCTGCATGGAAATTCCCAGGATGCCTTCGACATCATCACCCCACTCCTGCTTGCGATTTTTAGGATCAGTCTCTCGAATCATCTGCATGTAGAGTTGATAAGGATCGATCCCTTTTTCCTTTGCAATCTGCGCCAGCGACTTCCCGGCAAGCGATGGGTCAGGAGCGTAGTTGGTCAGAATGATGTTTTCGGGCCCGCCGTTGTCATCCACGCCTCGCTTTACTTCAGCAAGATCGTCATAGCGCCGCGACAGCACCAGCACGCGCAGAGTCGAATGCCAGAAGTTGTAGGGATAGCAATCGGCCGTGATCTTCAGCCCCTTGGCGTCGGCTTCCTTCATCAACTCGGTGTACTTTGGAAATTGGTGCCACGCGCTGACCGAGCCAAATTTTATGTGGCTGATCTGTGCGGGAATGCCGGCACGCTCGGCGATCACCATCAGCTCGCGCCACGAATCAAGAACATGCGCGCCCTCGTCGCGAACATGGCTGACGTAGTAGCCGCCGTACGGTTTAATCGTCTTGGCCACTTCCACCAACTCGTCGGTGGTCGAATATGAGTCCGGCTCGTACTCGATACCGCTGGACAAACCGAACGCGCCATCTTTCATGTCCTGATCAAGTAGCGTTTTCATCTTCGCAATCTCGTCAGGACGAGCCGGACGCCGCCAGTCATCGCCCATCACCTTGCTGCGCAAAGACCCAAAGCCGACCGTGGACGCCATATTGAGGGCCATCCCCGTCTTCTCAGCCTTTTCAAAGAAGGGAGCGAGGGGGACTTCAGAACCCCCGTCCTGTCCGCCTACGAACGTAGTGATGCCTTGGCGTACCTGCGACTCGGCGCCTGGTTTCTCCAGAATTTTGCTGTCGGAGTGGTTATGCATGTCAATGAACCCTGGAGAAAGCACCAGCCCGGTGCCGTCAATCTCGCGAACTCCTGCCGGAGTCTTCCACGTCTTCTGATCGGTAATTTTCACGATAGAGTCGCCCGCCACGACGACCACTTTGCCTGTAATCATTGGCCCGCCACTGCCATCGGCGATGCGTGCGTTGGTGATAACTAAAGTCGGATCAGGTTGTATAGCCGCAAAGAAAAGTGCCAGATGCAAAAGCAGTGGTTGGATCAAGAAGGCCCCCGGGCTATTCATATAAGGCGGCTGCGCGCAGAACTGGCAATTATTGAAGGTTGGTCCGGTTTTGACAAGGCTCAACGGATGATGGTTTATCTGTCCCGTGTTCAAGTAACCAAAGGCTTCTTGCCCGTCACACAGATCCAGCCTTTTCGGTGTTCTTCAGATATCTGGACATCCGTGTAGCCTGCCGATAAAAATAATTCCCGATGCTCGTCAACGCCCAGGTTGGAAGACCTCAACAGCTTCATCACCGGTCTCATTAACGCATTGTGTGTTCCATGCTTATAGCTTTCTGCGATGACAATCAATGTTCCGCCAGGTTTTAGCACACGCAATATCTCCCGCATATCATTCACCGGGTCAGGCCAGTAATATTGGGTTTCCACGGCAGTGACCAGATCGAATTTATTTTCTGGAAACGGTATTTGAGATACGGAAGCCTTCTGTATCTCGACGCGGCCTGC
>DASXKZ010000159.1:0-4015 GCA_036496525.1 Candidatus Angelobacter sp. | reverse complement strand
TAAAGGTGTGGCCAACTCAATCCTGATCAAGGTAAATCAGATCGGAACCGTAAGCGAAACTCTGGACGCCATTGACCTCGCCCGCCGCAACGGATATACCTCGATCATTTCGCACAGGTCAGGTGAATCGGAAGATACTTTTATTGCCGACCTGGCGGTGGCCACCGGAGCAGGGCAGATCAAGACTGGATCGGCATCGCGTACCGACCGCATCGCCAAGTACAACCAGTTACTGCGCATTGAAGAAGAATTGGGAGACTCGGCGAGGTTTCTCGGGCTCGAAGCACTGAACTACAAAGGGTGAAGTTCATAACTCGAGGGAGGGTTTTATGAAAAATATTTGGGTGCTCATAGTTTGTTTAGCGATTACCGGGACTTTGTTTGCCCAAAACTCCGCGCCGCAGTCTGACATGGCAACCAAAGAACAAGTCACGCAGTTTTTGAACTTAATGCAGGTCAGAGATCGTCTTGTGCAAATGATGGCTGGCATGAAGAAGGGGATGGAGGCGGGTGCTGAAGCAGGGTTCAAGCAGAAAGTGCCAGATCCTACCCCAGCCCAACTGAAAATGATCCATCTCATCACTGACACTACTTTTCAGGATCTGCCGATTGACGAAATGATTGACGGAATGATTCCGGTTTATCAGCGTCACATCAGTAAATCAGACTTAGATGCGATCATTGCGTTTACCCATCTTCGGTTGGTCAGCGTTTTTTAAAAGAACAGCCAGCCATGATGAGTGAGGGGATGCAAGTTGGACCGGAAATCATGATGAAAAAACTTCCCGATCTGACGTGCAGACTTGATGATTGCATTACAAAATTAGCAGCGGACGAAGCGGAGAAAAACATGTCGGAACATCGCCTCGACAAGTGAGCGATGGAGCTCCGCATTGTTTTATCCAGTCAACATGTTTGGTGGAAGTGCATTATGAAAAAATATGTCGCAGGCGTGGTCGCGACTTTGTTCTGCATAGGCCTGCCGTTATTAGCGCAGAGTCCTGCATCTGCTGATCCGCCAGCTTCGCGTGATGACATCGTCAAGCTCTTCGATGTCATGCAGGTTCGTCAGCAAATGGAATTGGTGACAGAGCAGCTATTGCAGCAAATGCAGGGCATGGGCCGTGAGGAGATGAAAGACCACATGCCTGCGGTGACGCCGCAGCAATTGGCAAAAGCGGATGCGGTGACCAATAAAATCATGAAAAGCATTTCAACTTCCGACATGCTGGATGACATGATTCCGGTGTATCAAAAGCACCTGAGCAAATCGGATGTAGATGAGATGATCAAGTTTTACTCTACGCCTACAGGACAAAAAATCCTGCGGGAGATGCCGGCCATGACGGCGGAAGGAATGCAAGCCATGCAGCCGAGAATCCATAAACAGATGGACGAAATCACCCGTCAGGTAGATCAGTTGGTAAAGGATGAGCAGGCCAAGCCAAAAACATCACAGCCTGCAAAGCTACCAGCAAAAAAGAATTGATTTTAATCCGCGCAGATCTGCGAAAATCCGCGGCGAAGAATTCAGATTTAATTTCATAAAATCTCAGGAGAGAAATGCGTCCCAAACCGCTAGTGCTGATCATCCTCGACGGCTGGGGATACCGTGCCGAAACCAAAGCCAATGCCATCGCCATGGCCCGCAAGCCGGTATACGACCGCCTGCTGCGCGAATATCCCAACACTCTGATCCAGACCAGCGGCAAATACGTAGGCCTGCCCGATGGACAAATGGGCAACAGCGAAGTCGGGCACCTCAACATTGGCGCCGGCCGCATTGTGCATATGGACAGCACTCGCATCGAGTCAATGATCCAGAACGGAGAATTCTTCTCTCACCCTGTCCTGACCACGGCCATGAAAAACGCGCGTACCAGCGGACGCCGCTTGCATCTCTTTGGTTTGGTTTCCGATGGGGGCGTGCACTCGTATCAATCGCATCTGCATGCGCTTTTGAAAATGGCAAAACAGAATGGAGTGGAGCGCGTATTCATCCACGCCTTTATGGACGGACGCGACACGCTCCCCACCAATGGCGCTGGATACCTGGAGCTGCTGCAAAAAAATATCCGTGAATACAGCACCGGGAAAATCGCCAGCGTGAATGGCCGCTACTATGCGATGGATCGCGACCGCCGCTGGGAGCGTATCTCCAAAGCCTTCAATGCTATGACCTACGGGGACGGCGAAGGCGGAAAATACGTCGACCCGGTACAGGGAGTCAAAGATTCTTACAACAAAAATGTCACAGACGAATTCATTGTCCCGTTTGTCTGTGTGGATAACAAAGGCGAACCGCTGACCACCATCCGCGACGAAGATTCCTGCATCTGCTTCAACTTCCGCGCCGACCGCGTACGGCAGATTACGCGTGCGCTGGCCCGCAACAGCGGACTGAACGATCAAGCCGGACGCGATCTGCCCGGCGCTGAGGACCTGGACAACACCATCCCGCCCGATCGTATTCCCAAAAATCTCCAATATGTCTGCATGACGCAGTACGACAAAAAGTTCAGCTTGCCCGTAGTCATTCCTCCGGAATCGATGGATAACATCCTGGCCAACGTCATGGGTCAGGCGAATATGCGCAATCTGCGCGTGGCCGAAACCGAAAAATACGCGCACGTGACCTACTTTTTCAATGGAGGCATCGAGCAGCCTTTCCCTGGGGAAGACCGTATCGTTGTCCCTTCGCAGAAAGTTGCGACCTACGATCTGAAGCCGGAGATGAGTGCTTCCGGAATTGCCGACACCATTGTGAAAGCGGTCGAAGACAAAACCTTCGACGTGATCATCGTCAACTTCGCCAACGCTGACATGGTTGGCCACTCAGGAAAACTGGAGCCTACGGTCAAAGCCGTGGAAACTGTGGACGCCTGCCTGGGCAGAATTGAAATTGCAGTGCGCGCCAATGGCGGAGCCATGCTGATTACCGCAGACCATGGCAATGCAGAAATGATGATTGATCCCGCGACAGGCGGTCCGCATACGGCACACACAACGAACCCTGTGCCGTTTATAGTGGTCTCGGAAAATGCCAAGCAGTTCACGCTCAAGCCCAATGGCTCGTTGCGCGATATTTCTCCGACGATGCTCGGTATATTGGGATTGGACGAGCCCAAGGACATGACCGGGCAAGACCTACGGTCATTCACAAACAAATAATCAGCATGGACTCTGTGTTCTCTGTGGTTAAAGGTTTCGCATGAAGCTACTACTGGCACTTCATCACAAGCTCGAAATGTGGACCATCCCCGCATGGTTCGCGGAGAAGCTGCGCAAGGAATTTCCTCAATTCGACATTACTCACCGTGACACTTACGACAAGATTGAAGATTACCTGGGCGATGTAGAAGTTTTATTTACTCTGTCTCTGCGCCCGGACCAGTTCAACGTTGCCAAAAAACTAAAGTGGCTACATTGCCCGGCAGCTGCCGTCCATCAATTTTCCTTC
Organism: Candidatus Angelobacter sp.; assembly: GCA_036496525.1. Classification (GTDB taxonomy): domain Bacteria; phylum Acidobacteriota; class Terriglobia; order Terriglobales; family Acidobacteriaceae; genus Angelobacter. Next base: position 555 of record DASXKZ010000159.1, on the reverse strand, counting down.
CCGGAGTTTGTGAACAGTGATGTTATCTTGACCAACGGTCGCGATGTCCACGGGCCAGTGGTGGCAGAACACGTAATGGCCCTGATCTTTGCCATGGCCAAGAATCTCCACTTGTCCGCCCGTTTTCAGCAAAAGCGCGAGTGGGGTCAAGAGCCAGTATGGTATGCCAAGCCGCATCCACGATTAATCGCTGGAGCCACACTCGGACTGGTTGGCTTAGGGAGCATTGGCCGCCCTGTTGCTAAACACGTATCAGCACTAGGCATGCGCGTCATCGCCACGCGGGGCAATCCAGAAAAGGGAACTGTCGAGGGTGTGGAACAAATAATCCCGCAGCTGGATCAATTATTGGCCCAATCAGACTATGTGGTCCTCGCCGCTCCCGTTACTGCGAACACAGAACATCTGATCGGTGCGAAACAATTGTCCCAGATGAAGAGCGATGCCTGCCTGATCAATGTCGGCCGCGGCCAGCTGATCGACGAGCCAGCACTGGCCCAAGCCCTGCGAGAAAAGAGAATCGGCGGGGCTGCGCTCGATGTCTTCGAAAAAGAA
>DASXKZ010000158.1:0-25645 GCA_036496525.1 Candidatus Angelobacter sp. | reverse complement strand
TCCAAACTCCCGCTGTCCATCAGAGTTTCTAACGAAGTCCCCAGCGGCATGGAGTCGAACAACCCTGAGGCTTCGATGACATCAGTCAGTTTACCTTCTTCATCATAGAGAAGAGCTAACTCGAGGCTTTGCATGTCGCTTGGGATTGATGAGTTCATTGACGCCAGCTTTTTAGCAGTTCTATGGTTTCCAGAGAGTCTTTCGCGAAGCCATCTGCCCCGACATCGCGCCACAATTCTGGAGCGAGCCGGAATACATGTCCTCCAACAAGAATCTGAGGCAGTGGAGCAATATTAGAACCCCGTAGCGCCAAGATTAGGTGCCTAACCACATTGACGTGAAACGTCATTGACGCCGAAATCGCAAGGACATGCGGACGACGAGCCTTAACAGTTTCGAGCAACGCCGCAATTGGGACACTCGCACCGAGGTAAGTGGTATCCCAGCCCTCCATTTCCAGTAAATCACACACCAAACGGGGGCCAATCTCGTGCAGTTCGCCAGGCACACACGCAGCAACCAGAGTGCCAATTTTAGGCCTTTTCTCGGCAAATATTCGAGGGTAAAGTAGCGCCATCGCAAGTTGTGTCGAGGCGGTGCAGTAGTGTTCCTGAGCCACCGTAACCATGTTGAGTTGCCATAAGCGTCCGATCTCACGCTGACAGCGTTCGAATACAGAACAATAAACATCCTTCACGGAGGTCCCCGCGTTTACAGCGTCGAGAATAAGCCGTATCGCCACGTGTCGTTCGTAGCGCAGGAGCGCGTCCAAATAAGATTTGGCGACTTCCGACAGCGGCTCGCCATAATCGGGGAACGATGGCGCCTGCGCCTGAGGCCGGTGTAAATAATCAATCGCAGAGTGGATGTAGCTGCGTACTGATTCGCGCATCTCGCCCGGCAATGAATCGACGATGACATCCCTAACTACCTCAAGGTGATTGGTGAGATCTTCCGTAGGTATATTGCGCGAGGCCAGCATGACCTTTGCCCATGCAATATAGTCGACGAACAACTTTGGCTCGGATGCCTCTATCGCTTCCGACAAATATCGGAGATGGAAATTGGCGTCTTCAAGGCATTTTGAGAATCCGGTTGATCCATAGCGGCGTTCGAGATCGGGACGAATCTTCCACTGCTGCGCGACAATGGCTTTGGCGAGCTCATCTCGTCGGGATTCAATGGCATCCCTTATTATCTTTCCGGCTTCTGACATGCGGTTCTCCTAGCATGCCACCAGAACAAAAAACCTCAACTGTGTAGCTGAAGGAGCAAGCTTCAGGCCTTTAGGTACCCCGGCGTGAGACTCGCGATAAAGATGGCTCCTGTGCCACCGATGATAGCTCATTTCATCTTGCCAATGCGTGAGCAGCCAAATCTCGTTGGGAGAATCGCGAGGGCTAAGAACTTCCAAACGGACATTGATCCACCAAGTGCGGGCGGTTAAGAAAAGCCTCTTTAACCTTGTCCGTTACATCATTTGCCACTACGAATCTGCTTAGAACGCTGATCATAGGGACGCTTCTCCCTTCGATCAGAGCATAAAACAGGGGGAGACAACAAGCCAGCAGAGATCGTCATAACTGATTTCGTTTTGACTGTAAGGATTTGCAAAGCTTGAGGCTTGGCAGCCATAGGCTTACATCGACCACTGTTACTCCGGCAAGCATGTTTACGTCGGGAGCAACTCTGGCCTGCAGCTTAGAATCTCAATCCACATTGGAGTTGTTAACGAAGTTGTAACTAGGGTCCGGTCCATATGAAATCGCGCTACATTCGTCTTTTTTGCTTTGTTACTACAGCAGTTATCGTCCTAACCACATTCATCGGCTGCGGGTCGCAGGGAATTGGAACCCCGGGAGCTGGTTCACCAACCCTGACATTTTCTGCAAGCAGCACTGCCATCAGCAGCGGGCAAAGCGTGACGCTAACGTGGCAGACCACGAATGCCTCATCGGTAACGATTACTGCGACTGCCGGTGGCACAGCGCGCACCGTGACGAACAGCTCGCAGGCATCGGGCAGCGTCTCGGATTCTCCGACACAGACGACGGTTTATAGCGCTGTGGCGAATGGAAGTTCAGGATCAACTCCTGCACAAACGGTTACCGTGAGCGTGGCACAACCGGTGCAGCCGCAGGTCACATCTTTCACGGCAAGCCCGACATCAGTCAATGCTGGTCAAACCACCACGATTACCTGGGCTACAAGCAACGCGACTTCGGTCAACATCAACCCACCAGTATTTAATCCTGAAGACGGAATCACTCTTCCGACATCGGGCTCAGCCAATCCGCCTTTGACTGCGACGACGACATTCACGATCACGGCGACAGGGCCGGGAGGAACTTCTGCGCCTCAATCCGTAACCGTGACCGTTCCTTTCAATCTAAGCCTGAGTGTGACGCCGGCGACAATTACGGCCGGCCAAACGGCTACGCTGAGTTGGCAAGTGAGCGGCGGAACAACTTCCTCACTGGCGATCGATAATGGAGTCTGTTCTCCGTGTGCGTTGCCTCAAGGCACCGCAAGCGTCTCCCCGGCCGTAACAACTACTTATACGGCGACGGCCACAGCGCCCGATGGCACACCAATCAAGCAGAGCGCAACAATCACCGTTTCAACTCCGGCAGCGGGTGTCGTGAAACACATTTTCTTCATGCTGCAGGAAAATCGTTCGTTTGATATGTATCTGGGACAGCTAGGAGCGTACCGCACCACGCGGCTGTCGCAACTTGGTATTACCGATACGCAAACTGTCGACGGCTTTGATCCCAATGTTGCGCTCTTCAACTTCCATACAGGAACTCACACCAAGCCGTTCCATGAACCGACCGTCTGCACGGAGAACCTGACTCCCGCGTGGGATGAAAGCCATCATGACGTTGCCCTGACCGGCGGCGATGCAGCATGGAAGACCACCACAAGTTTCACAAATTCATCCTTCGCCATGAACAATTTCCTGGACACTACCGGCTCTGTGACGCAGAAGTTTGATCCTAACGGCACACGTGCCCTCGGTTTCTATAACCAGGATGACTTACCTTATTACTATGATTTGGCAACGTTCTTTGCCACCAGCGATAGCTGGCACTCGCCCATTCTGGCCAACACATTTCCGAACCGCATGTACCTGATGGCAGGGACATCTTTCGGACACCAATACCCGGACGGCGACGCGAATCATCCCAAATACGCGGCCAAGACGATTTTCCGCGCAATGAATGATGCCAACGTGAGTTGGACTTATTACTACAAGGATGGAATTTTCCTTGCCCAATTCCAGGATTTCTTTGATCCCAAGATCCAGCCCAAGACTGTTCCCGTGAGCGATCTGTTAAGCCGGCTGGGCGGCGTGTGCAGCGGCAATCCATGTGACCCGGATAAAGCTCTGCCGCAAGTGATCTTTATTGATAGTCCCTCGGGCGGCAGCGGACTGGATGAGCATCCGGATAGCAATGTTCAAAAGGGCTCCGCATTCGTGCAATCGATCATTTCAGCCCTCATGAACAGTGATGCGTGGAATGACTCGGTCTTCATCCTCAGCTATGACGAAGGCGGCGGACTTTATGACCACGTTCCCCCATTCACTGTGCCATTGCCGGACGGCATTGCCCCGGGCAACTGTCCTGATCCGAATAACGGATCTTTCGGCTACTGCAGAGTGGGAACACTGGGAGGCACCTTTGACCTCACTGGTTTCCGCGTTCCGGTGATTGTGATCTCTCCGTTCGCCAAACCGCACTTTGTCTCACATACGTCGCGCGACTACACGGCGATTCTGGCGTTCATTGAGAAGACATTCAACATTCCATCGCTTAGCGCGCGCGATGCATTCTGGCAGGACCCTTCACGCGATATGAGCGAGTTCTTTGACTTCAGCACGCCCAATTTATTGCAGGCGCCTACCGGCGTTCCCTGGACCCAGTTCCTGCCGGCACAGCCGACAGGCGCTCTATGCGACCCGACCAAGGAGGCCGGCCCGACATTCTAAGGCAGATTATCTGGTGCAAACTCAGCGGGTCTTTACGGTACGCGTCCATGCATCTGATGTGCTGCTAGAGATCTTTGGAATGTGGCGGAAATTACGCCTTCCATGGCAGCGGTCGTGAGGTTCGAGTCTCGTCGTCCCCGCATCATTATTCAGTTGCGCTTAAAAACTCGGCAATGTGGAGTTGGCTTTTTAGTGACCGCCTCGTTCTGCTCCACATTACCGAATCGAATTACTGAAGTTCTACTTCTGGCAATCTATGTTGCATTGCGTTCGAGTTTCACAGGATCCAGCCCCAATGCAAAGGCAGCACACCAAACCGCTCGTGCAAGTGCCCGGGCGGCAGCCAAGCAGTGCGGTAGAAGCGTGGTTTGGGGCAAGGCTTGCGATTGTCCTCATGAATTCGTGATCAACGAGCCCGTCGCTCTGTAAGCGGGTTATAAAGAGCTCCGTCGGTTGACTCAACTGTGCTTCAGCCGCTACCGCAGAGACTGCCGACTGATTGTCCGGAGCAGCTATTGCTACTGCGCCCGCACTCGTGTTCGTCGTTATCGTTTGCGCCGCAGCACCGATCGCAAAAAGAAAAACTATCGGAACAAGAACCTTGAATCTTTGTGACATGGTCTTACCTTTCTTTTTAAAATGAAGTTTGGCTCTTCTGAATGGATAGTGATTTAACGCAGGTGAACGTTTCGCGCTTTACAAATTTGGACTTTTGGAATTCAGGATTTGCTTTTGCCTTTTAAATCGTTGCAGCTTTCCCGAAGTGGGATCTGATCAGCCACAGGCCGTGCTAGCTGCGGTTTAGGCAAGAAACAACGAGAGTTTTATCAATGCAAGCGGCCAGAAGTGTTGTTCCTTAGAAGCCAAAAAGGTTCGATAAGCGCCCTGTTCTCCCCTACGGCCTATTCGTCCTTACGACCTACTCAATGTTACTAAGTACCTTTTTCAGCAGAATTCCTGAACTATCGACTTCCGTTTTGAGGGATAATGTGGCCGGAGGACTTGACGGATATGCCAGCAGTAGCACGCGGTTTCTTTGCTCTTTTAGTGACTCTTTCAGGAAGTTACCTCACAGCCCAAACCGGAACTCCTGCGGCGCAGGCCAACCCAGCGGATGCGATCTTTACCATCTCGGTTGCGGCCCCTACGTCAGCCAAAGACGTTCAAGTGCGGTATTTCCTCACAGACCAGTCAGGGGAGCGCTGGACATCGACGGCAACAGCGGCGAGCAGTGACAAATTAGTGATCCGTGCGGACGACCCCGGCAAGACACCGAAGACCTTCAACGCTTTTGCATACGCGCCCGGCTGCCAGTTTGTAACTTTTACTGCTGAAGATTTGGCCTCCAGCACGCGGCAGGGCGACTTCACTTGCCAGAAGCTGCCGACCGTTCAGTTGCGCGGAAAAATTGCGCTGCCTGCCGGAGACCACCAAATGCAGGTGGAATCCATGTATGTGGCGCGCTGGGCAGGAAAATTCTTTTCCGTTCCCGGACTGTCAATCTCTCCCCTGGCTGTAACCAAGGCCACCGTGGATGCGGACGGCAGTTTCGTGATGGACCTGCCTGACTTCACTAACGATCCGCTGTGGAACACTCTTTCGAAAGATGCCACGCTGATGTTTTTTCTGGCTGATACTGCGAGCGGGCATCGCGTAACGGGGCTGAAGGCTCCGGCTTCGCTCTCGCGCGCAGGGAACCTGAAAGTGGCGGCCACTTATCCTGAGGTTACGTTTACCACTCGGCAGAACCAGACGGCGAAAGCAGCAAAAGCCACGCACCCGGCGCAGTAAGGGCCAATCTACAGGCAATTCAAAATTCCTCCATCGTTTGGCAGGCCTTGTCAGGACCAGGCCGAGGAATTCTTTGGTCACCTCTCCCGATCTCTGGTGCGGGAAACTGATCCACTCTTATGAATTCGGGCAGTGTTTCAATTTGGTTGAATACAGTATCTCTACTAAGACAAAGTTATGGAGAGAATTCCCTGAAACCGCATGGGCAAGGACGTATCCTCGGGATCCTTCGACGCGCGCTCGTCCCGCAAGCGGGACTCACACTTGCTCAGGAAGACAGAAAGAGAGATTGTCGTTACCCTCTAACTGAGACACTACCTGAATTCGTGAGCAGTTGACACTGGCGAACGATGTTGCTTAGGCTGTGGGTTCCCTTATGTCAACGCCTCTGGATGATTTGAACGCCAAGACTTTCCGCGAGCAACTGCACAGTCAATTTAAAGTCCAACAGGACCCCGCCGGAACGATCACGCTTGAACTGGCTGATGTAGTCGAGAATGATCTTTCGCCCAAGATGGAGCTTTTCTCGCTTCATTTCAGCGGCCCATTCAGGCCTCGGCTGGATCAAAAGACGCATCGTGTTGAACATGAAAAGCTGGGCGAGTTCGAAATTTTCCTCACGCCAATTTCCGCCGATCAGCAGAACGGCACCGTATATGAAGCGGTGTTCCATCGCTTCCGCAAATCATAATGGCTGCCGTCAAGATAACGCTTCGGCCTGTGCAGGACTCCGACAACGAGCTTCTGCTCAAGATATATGGGAGCAGCCGCGAGCAGGAAATGGCGCAGGTGCCATGGACGCCTGAACAGAAGCAGCAATTTGTTCGCATGCAGTGGGAGGCGCAGAAAAACCATTACGCGGCGCAACATCCCCACGCAACCCATGAGATTATCTGTCTTGAAAGTGGCGCTGCGGGCCGCTTGTATCTGGACCGCTCAGAAGAGAAGTTTCACATCCTTGATATAACGCTGCTGCCGGAGCATCGCAACGGGGGCGCCGGCTCTATTCTGCTGGGCCAAATCATGGCGGAAGCAAAGCAAGCCGGCAAACCCGTCAGCATTTATGTGGAAACGTTCAATCCTTCTCTAAGACTCTTCCAGCGGCTTGGCTTTACAGCCATCCAGCAACAGGGTTTTCACCTGCTATTGCAATACGCAGGCTGAGCCTCCAATCACGTCTCTATCCTTTAGACCGGCAAAACCTAGACCGGCAAAACCGTTTTTGTCTGCAAACGATTGACGATTGCCGTGTACTGCTGCGGTCCCGCAGGAACAATAAACAAAGCAAATTGTCCCAAGTCAGAATGTTCAACAAAGAATGTCTCCTGTTGAACGTTGTGGAGCGGACCGCCAAAGAATGCCAGGCTGAATGAGTCCGTAAGCACAAGCTGCCGGGCGGCCAGAGGCGGTGCAACTGCCATTGATGCCGGGTTCATCGCCGGCGCTGGAGTGAGGTCAGTTACGGAGAGCAGCCTGAGCCAGAATGCCCTGCTGTTTTCTGACGTGTTGGTGAATTTGAACGCGGAGCCGACGGCTGCGGCAAAAGAGTCGCGTGTAAAATGGGCAACGCCGCCATACCGGTGTTCAGGCGTTACGATTTGTCTTGCTGAGACGTCAGGAATATTGCCGGCCGAGCCGATGTTTCTGTTCGGCAACCCGCTGTCGGTGGGCAAAGGCCTGCCGCCCCCGGCCAGCGCCGCCAGGGGCGCGGAAGCACACGCGATCATTGTGGCCACACCCCCGCCTAAGAATATCCGTCGTGAAACTGCCATATAACTTTCTCCTTAGCGAACCATTTTGTCTGGCATGGAGAACCCGGGAAGTCGGAACACTGGGCAAAGCTGGGGGAATATGGAAGATACCTTAAGAATTCCATTTTGGGAATGAGAATTTTCTGGTTTTTTCAAACCGACGGTAACCTGGGGCTTGGGGTACAGGTTTCTGACCTAAAAACAGGCCACTCTTCCATTAAAACCATTACTTTCAGCCCTTACGGGTATCTTTTCCACTTGACAAAAATTCAGCTCACAAGCAGAGTACGTGGATAGGATCAACTTACGTTACCTTCTTGCAGCATTTTTTTATGACTGTTAATGACGGATTAACAGAGTAACCCCCTGTACAGCCACCTTTAACCCACACCTCAGCGTGTGCCAGGAGAACGTCCCGTGAAGCATGGGCCTTGCTTGCGTGTCTGCTCTATTGCCATCCTTGCTGTAATTGCCATTTCACTGTTGCAAACCGTCGCACTTGCCGTGCCGATCCAGGTGCCGCAGGCACAGCCCACCGGGCCAAAAATCTGGCTGGGGGACAGACAACAGTTGCCCATGCAAGCCGGTGGTGCGCCTGGAGGGGCTGCGCTGCTGGGCGGGCATGCCGCTCTGGCGCCGGCTGGAGCACAGCCTTTGGCGTTGACCACGGGCGACGTGGATGAAGATGGTATCCCTGACCTATTGGTGGGCTACGCCGGGCATATAAGCATTCAGCGCGGCAATCTTGACGCCTTCGCACCGCAAAGCGATGCTTCATTCCAGGCGATTGCAAATGGCCAGTTCCCCGCGCCATTTTTGGCACAAAGCTCGACTCTGGCTACGCCGGTGAACCCGGACTTCATGGCAGTGGGGCGTTTTACCGCCAGCGGCCATAACGATCTGGTGATCGCGGCCAAGATCGGCAGCGCACTCTACGTTTTTGCCGGCGACGGCAAAGGCAATTTCGCTGCGCCTCAAACGGTCAATCTGCCGGGCGGCGTTACAGCCATGCTGGGCGGCGATCTGGGACGGGCCACCGGCTTCAGTCGGGTGGTGGTGGGAATTAACGGGCATTCAGGTCCTGAACTGGCCGTTTTCAGCGGCAGCCAGGACGGCGTGAATCCGGTAGCGGCCTTTCCGCTGAGCGCGCCAGCTTCTAACCTGACCTTTGGCGACTTTGGCGATGGCGGCAACGATCTGGCATTTTTGGCCGGTGGCAACGTGCAGATCCTGCGCGCGCAGACGATGAAGCTTCAACCGGTGACACTGCCGGTTTCAGCCGCGGCACTCGCGGTGGGTAGGTTCATGTTTGACCGCAACAGCGGCGAGCAGATCGCCGTGCTGGGCGCGGACGGAAGCATCCAGATTGCCGTCCGCAATGAGTTTGATCCCCGTGCTTATACCAATGACGAGTTCAGGGCCATCCGTTCGGCCAGACGCCTCAATCAGCCTATTCCTTTCATGCCGACACAGTCTTTTCCTGCGAACGGCTGGAAGATCGCAGAGAGTTTCCCTGCCGTGGGAGCCGTAACTGCGGGACAAACGCCGGCATTCTTCCGCACACGCATATTCAATCATGGCGCGGACGACATTATGTGGCTTGGAGCAGGCGGCGGCCAAATGGTTGTGATTTCTCATCTCGACCAGGACCCCGGTGCTTCCACGTTCCTGCCCGGTCAGGTTTCTGTACGGCCTTATGCGGGATCTCCAGTAGCAGCTTTGCCCGTCCGCATCAACGTGGATGGCCGGCCCGGCGTGATGTCGCTTCATCAGGGCGAAAGTGCGCCATCGATGATGATGCCGCTGCCGGATCCGACGTTCACGGTCAACCGTACGGACGATCCGACCCCGATTTCTCCCATCGCTAACGCGTGCAACGGCGTGGCGAATGATTGCAGCTTGCGCGAAGCTATCCTAAAAGCTAATGGAGACACAGTCGTCGTTCCCGCTGGGACTTACACGCTTACTATCCCCAGGGTACAGAATGACTGCACCGGCAATCACGGAGCTTTATCGCTCGAGCATCCAGTCACCATCATGGGTGCTGTTGATGGGGCCGGCCATCCCGCGTCGATCATCCAGGCGGGAACAATTGCCTACAATGCGGGCACGCCAAACGGCGTTGACATGGTGATGAATGTCAATGAGGATCTTGCTACAGCAAACTGTCCCATTACTAACACTACGGCCAGCCTCTCAAATCTTGTGCTGCAAAATGGGCACAATCGCGGAACCGTGGGGACTTTTGACGGTGATGGCGGTTGCATGGAATTCGATACAGGTTCCAGTGGTACCGCGAATCTTACACTGACGAACGTTACGCTGCAGAATTGCGACACCACAGATGGCAACGGCGGCGGACTGGCAGGTTTCAACATATCTCTTCCTGGCGGCGGAAATGGCTTAGCAACCCTTTCAGGCAGCATTGTTCAAGGGAACCAGGCAGTCCAGGGTGGAGGCACGGGGACGGGCGGCGGCCTTTGGGCGTCAGACCCTTCGCGGATGTCATTAAGCAACGTCCAGGTCCTGAACAATAAAACGCCTAGCACAAACGGTACCAGCCAGGCAGGCTCCGGCGGCGGCATCACTATTACGTCAAATAGTTCCGGTTCACGACAGACAGTAATTGATATCAGCACCATCTCCGGCAATCAGGCTGCGGGAGAAGGCGGCGGAATCAAGACATCGGCAAACCTTAAAATTACTAACAGCGTTATCAGCAACAACAGCGCGGGTAGCGCGAATGTGACGAATAAAACCGACGGCGGCGGCATCTTTGCAGTGCTTTCCTCGAATGGATGCCCGGCTGCGTGCACGGATTCTGTTGCGCTGAACAAGATGGCCATTACCGGCAACAGCGCCCCTCACGGACGGGGCGGCGCTATTCTGACTGGCTCGCCAGGGGGATCAGGACCGCTCGTGATCGCCTTCAGCCGGTTAGCAGGAAATAGCGCCGGCGTAAGCGGCTCTAACCTGGAAAACCTGGGCAGCACGGTTACAGCCACCACCAGCGCCAATCCAAACAGCGGACAGAACTGGTGGGGTACAAACGCGGCCAGCAGCACCATTCATACGGTGGCTCCAGGCACTACCAGCTTCGATCCTTTCATCGTGCTCGGGCACACCGCGATTCAAGCCAAGATCCGCATTAATCAAAATAGCGTCCTGACCGGCGACATGAGCAAGGACAATCATGGCACCGCCGTGGGGCTGGCCAATCTGGACAGAATTATTGGACTCCCCATCACCTTCGATAATCCGGTGCTGGGAACGATCCCCCAGGCGCAGCCTGAGACGTTGAATGCGAGCGCGCAAGCGACAGCCACGTTCAACGCAGGCGGAGTCGGCGGGCGAGGCTCTGCCAATGCCACTGTGGACCAGGCTGTTGTCGGCGCCAATTCTAATTTAATCGCCAGCGCGACTGATGCTGGTACCACTGCGACGATCACGACGGTCGGCACGCACAATTTCGCGACCAATGAGACGGTAGTGATTAGCGGGGTGGGCGTAGGCGGCTACAACGGAACGTTTACGATTCTGTCCACGCCAACTCCTACGACATTTACCTACACCGCGCCAGCCGCGCTGGGAGCCTCCAGCGGCGGTACGGCCAATGTGGGAATCATCATTTTGGAGCCGCCGCAGATCAGCAAGAGCTTTGGCGCAGTCAGCATTCCGGTAAACGGCACAACCACGCTGAGCTTCAGCATCAACAACCCGAACGTGGTTGCTATCAATGAAAGCTTTACCGATACGCTGCCTATTGGATTGCAGATAGCGGCAACGCCGAACGTGACCAATACCTGCGGAGGAACGGTTACAGCGGCTGCCGGAAGCGGCAGCATTAGCTTCAGCAACAACCTTACGCCGGTTGGAGTCTGCGTGATCACGGTAAACATTACCGGAACCGTGGACGGCAACTACACCAACAACGTGACCATCCTTTCCACGGACGCGGGCAATGGCAATACGTCTTCAGCCAATTTGACGGTCATTAATCCGCCAACCATCGCCAAGGCGTTTGGCGCGGCAACGATTCCGCTGAACGGCACAACCAGCCTGACCTTCACTTTGAGCAGCACTAACCAGAACCTGACTCTGAACGGCGTGGCATTTACTGACAACCTGCCGGCAGGACTGGTAGTGGCCACCCCGAACAACCTCAACACCACGTGCAGCGGTACGGCTACTGCTGTGGCGGGTTCTTCATCAGTAAGCCTGAGTGGCGCGTCTCTGGCTCCGGGGGCAAGCTGCACGGTTTCTGTGAACGTCCAGGGAACAACCGCGGGCGTAAAGAACAACAGCGTCCAGGTCACGTCAGCAAATGGCGGCACAGGCAATACTTCCAACGCTTCAATCACGGTTGTAGCTCCGCCGACCATCGCGAAGGCGTTTGGCGCGGCAAGCATTCCGCTGAACGGCTCGACTTCGCTCAGCTTCACCATCACGAACCCGAACCTGACGGTTGGGCTTACCGGCGTGGCGTTCACGGATACGCTGCCGGCAGGCCTGGTAGTCTCGACTCCGAACGGCCTTACTGGAACTTGCGGCGCCGGGACAATTACCGCCACTGCGGGCTCGAATTCGATTAGCCTGAGCGGCGGAACAATTGCCCTCAACAGCAGCTGCACGTTCTCAGTGAACGTGACAGGCACGGCGGCCGGAAAACAAACCAATACCACAGGCAATGTAACTTCCACTGAAGGCGGCACCGGCAACACAGCCACGGCCAGCGTTGACGTGGAAGCTCCTCCGTCCATCGCCAAGGTCTTCAATCCTTCAACGATCGCGGTGAACGCGACGACCTCACTGACTTTCACAATTACGAATCCTGCAGCCAACGTTGATCCACTGACGGGCGTAGCCTTTACTGACACGCTGCCGACCGGGCTCACGGTTGCCAATTCCACCGCTACGGTTTGCGGTGGAACGCTCACGACTACAGCCCCGACGGGAATTTCGTTGACCGGCGCAACCATAGCCGCTAACGGCCAGTGCCAGTTCAGCGTCACTGTAACGGGCGCAGTTTCCGGCCAATACACCAACACCACCGGAAACGTAACTTCAACCAATGGCGGAACGGGCAATACGGCTTCAGCTGATTTGACCGTAGCTTCGCCGCCATCGATCGCCAAAGCATTTGGTGCGGCAAGCATTCCGCTGAACGGGACCACGTCACTGACATTTACCATTAACAATCCAAATACTGGTATTGCGTTAAGCGGCGTTGCCTTTACTGACAACTTGCCGGCTGGCCTTGTGGTTGCGACGCCGAACGGGCTGAGCAATACCTGCAACGGCACGGTCACGGCGACGGCAGGCTCTGGCTCGATCAGCCTGAGCGCCGGCACGATTGCCGCAAGTGGAAGCTGCACGGTCGTAGTGAACGTGCAGGGCACCACGGCGGGAGTGAAGAACAATTCCGTAACTGTGACCTCGACCGAAGGCGGCACAGGCAATACTTCCAACGCTTCGATCACGGTTGTCGGTGCGCCAGTCATCATCAAGGCGTTCGGTGCGGCCAGCATTCCGCTGAACGGTTCGACTTCGCTGACCTTTACCATCCAGAACAACAACACCACGACTGCGCTGACCGGCGTCGCCTTTAGCGACACGCTGCCCGCGGGCCTGGTAGTTTCTACGCCAAACGGCCTTACCGGAACCTGCGGCGCCGGAACAATAACGGCGACCGCTGGAACGAATGTGATCAGCCTGAGCGGCGGAACGATTGCCGCTAACAGCTCCTGCACGTTCTCAGTCAACGTGACAGGAATAGCTGCAGGCACGCAGAACAACACCACCGGAAACGTAACTTCCACTGAAGGCGGCACCGGTGGAACAGCTTCGGCATCGATCAATGTCGTTGCGCCGCCGTCGATTGCCAAGGTCTTCAATCCGAGCAACATTGCGCTGAACGCGACGACCTCGCTCACGTTCACAATCACCAATCCGGCTGCCAACACAGTGGCCCTGACCGGCGTGGCCTTTACTGACACGCTGCCGACCGGGCTTACCGTTGCCAATGCCACGGCCACGGTTTGCGGCGGAACGCTCACGACCACGGCTCCGACGGGTATCGCTTTGACTGGCGCGACCATCGCAGTTAACAGCCAGTGCCAATTCAGCGTCACGGTAACCGGCGCGGCTTCCGGTCAGTACACGAATACAACCGGAAATGTGACTTCAACCAATGGCGGGACGGGCAACACGGCCACTGCCAATTTGACGGTAGCTACGCCGCCGTCAATCACCAAAGCTTTTGGCGCAGCGCAGATTCCGTTGAACGGAACAACCTCGCTGACCTTCACCATCAACAATCCGAATACCAATTTGGCCCTGACCGGGATTGCCTTTACTGACAGTCTGCCGGCTGGCCTGGTAGTGGCAACGCCCAACGCCTTGAACAATACTTGCGGAGGCACGGCAACCGCGGTCGCAGGATCGGGCAGCATCAGTCTTTCCGGCGGAACGTTGGCGGCCAGCGCAAGCTGCACGGTCTCTGTCAATGTGCAGGGCACCACAGCAGGCGTGAAGAACAATTCGGTAACAGTAAGCTCGACTGAAGGCGGCATAGGGAACACCTCGAATGCTTCCATCACGGTCGTTGGCGCGCCGGTACTCATTAAGGCGTTCGGTGCGGCCAGCATTCCACTGAACGGCTCAACGTCGCTGACGTTCACCATCCAGAACAACAACCCCACAGGGTTTACCGGCGTGGCCTTTAGTGACACGCTGCCTGCTGGATTGGTGATTTCAACTCCGAACGGTCTTACGGGCTCCTGCGGCGGCGGCACGATCACCGCAACTCAGGGCACGAATGTGATCAGCCTGAGCGGCGGCACGATTGCGGCCAACAGCTCCTGCACGTTCTCAGTGAACGTAACGGGAATTGCTGCCGGGACACAGAACAACACTACCGGAAACATCACCTCCACTGAAGGCGGTACCGGCGGAACAGCTTCGGCTTCGATCAATGTCGTTGCGCCTCCGTCGATTGCCAAGGTCTTCAATCCGAGCGCCATTGCTCTGAACGCGACTACGTCGCTGACGTTCACCATCACCAATCCAGCAGCGAACGCGGTCGCACTGACTGGGGTGGCTTTCACTGACACTCTGCCGACAGGCCTGACGGTTGCAAATGCTACCGCTACAGTTTGCGGCGGAACGCTCACGACCACGGCTCCAACGGGAATCGCGCTCTCCGGAGCGACGATTGCCGCGAACAGCCAGTGCCAGTTCAGCGTCACGGTCACCGGCGCGGCCGCAGGGCAGTACACCAACACCACGGGCAACGTGACCTCAACCAATGGTGGGACGGGCAACACAGCATCTGCGAACCTGACAGTTGCTGCTGCTCCGACCATTACCAAGGCTTTTGGCGCTTCCAGCATTCTGCTGAATGCCACGACCTCAGTGACCTTTACACTGAATAATCCCAACTCGAGCCTTGCGCTCACCGGCGTCGCATTTAGTGATACGCTGCCGGCGGGTCTGCAGGTGGCAACTCCGAATGGGCTGGTAACAACTTGCACTGGAACGGTAACGGCTACGGCCGGATCGGGCTCAATCAGTCTCACGGGCGCGACGCTGGCTGCAAATGCCAATTGCAAGGTCAGCGTAAACGTGCAAGGCATAGCCGCGGGAGTGCAGAACAACACGACTGGGCCTGTCTCGTCGACTGAGAGCGGACCGGGCGCGACCAGCAATACAGCAACCATCACGGTGATTGGACCTCCGAGCATCGCGAAGGCGTTTGGCGCTGCCAGTATTCAACTGAACGGCACCACCACTCTGACCTTCACCATCACCAATCCCAACGCCACAGTAGCGATTAACGGAGTTGGATTCGGCGATACGCTGCCGGCCGGTCTGACGATACCGAATCCGAACGGTCTGACAGGCTCATGCGGCGCAGGCACAATCACAACTGGAACTGTTTCCGGCTTCTCCGTGGTCAACCTCTCCGGAGGCACGATTGCGGCAGGCGGCTCCTGCACGTTCTCAGTGAATGTGGTGGGCACCACTGGTGGTCATAAAGTGAACACCACCGGCACGGTCACTTCCAGCGATGCTGGTTCTGGCAACCAGGCAACTGCGACTATCGACGTTGAGGCGCCGAATCTAGCCATCACCAAGACCCATAGCGGCACGTTTACACGCGGCCAGACGGGCGCGGTGTGGACAATTACGGTCAGCAACGTTGGCTTTGGCCCCACAGTAGGCACGGTCACCGTGGTTGATACGCTGCCCAATGTACAGAATCCGCCGGTTCCAACCGCTCTCAGCGGTACTGGCTGGACCTGCACGCTGGCTACGCTGACTTGCACGCGGGCAGATGCACTGCCTTCAGGCAGCAGCTATCCGGCAATCACGTTGACAGTGAATATCCCCAAGAATATTCAAAACAACTTCACCAATAAGGCCACGGTTTCCGGCGGCGGTGACGTGGATCCAACCAACAACACGGCTACTGACAGCGTCTCGCTTGGGCCGCCGATTGTCATGACGCCGCAATCAAGCAGCGTTAGCGTGGTGCACGGAAGCACAGCGAACATGGTCATCAACGTGGACGCGCCGGATCCCACTTTGGGCAAGATCACGTTCACCTGTAGCGGTCTGCCGAGCGCTTCCACCTGCAACTTCAGCCCGGGTTCGATTGATCCGGCAACGACGCCTGGACCGACTGCAATGACGGTTTCAGTCTTCACTACCCATGGAACCGCATCTCTTTCGGCCCCGCTACGCCCAGGGGCAGCTGGACGAAATCCGCTCTACGCCATGTTTGCTTTCCCTGTGTTCGGCATGGTGCTGGCGAGTTTCGGTGGGCAACGCAGGAAAGGCGTGAAGCGCTTACCCATGCTCCTGATGCTCGGTCTGGTGCTTCTGCTGGCGATGGCCGGCTGCGGAGTAGCTCCTCCGGCTCCTCCGCCAGTCCCAGGTACTCCAGCCGGAACTTTTGCCGTTACAATCACCGCAACCAGCACCGGATTTACTGCTACAACCAGTTTCAATTTAGTCGTGCAATAAAATAAAATCCGGTACGCCCCTACCGGGCTTGCCGGGAAGGCCCTGGGTAACACAGCAGTATTAACGAGCGGTATTTAAAGACAGGAGATAATGCAGAATGGGAACACCCTATGTAGGTGAAATTCGCATGTTCGGCGGCAACTTTGCCCCTGTTGGCTGGGCATTTTGCCAGGGACAGATACTCCCCATCTCAGAAAATGACGTGCTGTTCAATTTGATAGGCACAACTTACGGGGGCGACGGGCAGGAGACCTTCGCTCTTCCTAACCTGGCAAGCCGCGTTCCCGTTCACATGGGCGCTGCTTTTCAAATCGGCCAATCCGGGGGAACTGAAGCCGTCACCCTCATCACCAGCCAGATTCCTGCGCACAGCCACGTTCCGCAGTGCAGCTCAGCCGCCGGCAACGATCAGAGCCCTGCCAACAATGTGTGGGCGGCCTCGGGCAGCAATTTGTATGCTGACAATACGAATGGGCCGCCCAGCGTGAGCATGGACCCTGGAGCGGTGCAAAGCTCCGGCGGTTCACAACCCCATGACAATATGGTCCCATTTCTGTGCATCAACTTCATCATCTCCCTGTTCGGCGTATTCCCAAGCCCGACATAAACCGCGGCCAGCAGTAGATTTTTTACTCACGACTGCATGAAATCAAGTCATCGGGCCACTCTCAACAAATCCAAGGAGAGAAAATGTCGGAACCGTTTATAGCTGAGATCAAGATTGTGAGCTTTAACTTCGCGCCCAAGGGCTGGGCGCTGTGCAATGGACAGTTGCTGCCCATTAACCAGAACCAGGCCCTGTTTTCGCTGCTTGGCACCACTTATGGCGGCAACGGGCAAACCAACTTCGCTCTGCCCAACCTGCAGGGGAATATACCTGTTCACGACGGCAATGGCTTCACCCTGGGTGAGCGCGGCGGTGAGACGGCGCATACGCTCAACATCAGTGAACTGCCGGCACATAACCATGTACCGGTGGGCTCGTCCGCCACCCCCAGCTTGGGCAGCCCTTCCGGCGCCCTATGGGCCAAGGGCAATGCACAGGTTTTTATAAACACGCCCAATAATACTATGAACCCACAGTGCGTTCTGGCCACGGGTGGCAGCCAGCCGCATGAAAACATGTCGCCTTACCTGGTGCTTAACTTCATCATTGCCCTGCAGGGAATTTTCCCATCGCAGAACTAAAAGAGAGGAACAGCAATGTCAGATCCGTTCGTAGCTGAAATCAGGATTTTTTCCTTCAACTTCGCTCCCAAAGGCTGGGCATTCTGTGATGGGCAGCTTCTCCCCATCAGCCAGAACACTGCTTTGTTCTCCCTGCTGGGTACCACTTACGGCGGTGACGGCAAGAGCACCTTCGGCCTGCCCAACCTCCAGGGCTGTACGCCCATGCAGCAGGGCCAGGGGCCGGGGCTGAGCCTGCGCGACCTTGGCGAGATTGCGGGCGAGCAGACCGTAACCCTGCTCCAGACGGAAATGCCCGTCCACACCCATACTGTGCAGGCCTCCGCCAGCGTGGCCAATCAGCTTGCCCCGGTGAGCAATGCCTGGGCCAGCGGACAAAAGGGCTTTGGCAGTTTCTACGCGCCATCGGCTCCTGCCACCAACGTGCAGATGAACCCCTTCGGCACCTCCATCGCCGGCGGCAGCCTGCCACACAACAACATGATGCCGTTCCTCACCCTTAACTTCTGCATTTGCTTGCAGGGCATCTTTCCGCAGCGCAGCTAAAATGCTTTTTGTTCGGGGGCTTCAGGATTGTTCTCCTGGAGCCCTTTCTTTTTGCGCTATCACCTTGCGCTAAGATTGACCCATGCCAGATCAAGAGACAATGCCTTCTTCGGGCAGTAGCGCCACTGCTGAAGCCGCCCAGCAATCGAGGATCCTTGAACGGAATGTTCCTCTTGCTCAATCTGTAATCTGGCGGCTGCAGCGTGATTTCTATGCCCAGCGCGGTCTTAAGGCGTGGAATGAAGATCTGGTCCCCAGCTATATCACCAACAATCCATTCATCGCCGAAATCTATGCCGGATTCGTGGCGGGTTTTTTGCAGGATTGTATGTCCCACCCGCCGCGCGGCTCCTCTGCTCTTTCACAGGAGAACCCGCTGCGCATTCTGGAACTCGGCGCAGGAACCGGCAAATTCTCATATCTTTTCCTGCGCAAGCTGACTGCCTTATTACAGAACAACAACATACCTCTGCACCTTGTGCGCTATTGCATGACGGATACTGCCGAAAGCTTGCTAACAGAGTGGCGTGAGAATGCTTACCTGCGGGAATTCGTCAACTCCGGCATTTTGGAATTTGAAGTCTTTCAGGCGGGGCAGAAGTATCGGCAAGATGCTGGAGGGCCGCTCGTTGTCATTGCCAATTACGTTTTCGATAGTCTCCCCCAGGACGCATTCGCCATCGAGAACGGCGGGATCCATGAAATCCTGGTGACTACCTCGGCTGCAGCAAATGTCGAGACCCCTTATCTGAAAGACTTGCGATTTTCCTTCCAGAACTCTGCCATCGCGCCGCAGCGTTACGCAGATGATTTGTGGAACAGCATTCTGGAACAGTACCGCACCCGGCTTTCATCTGCAACGGTGCTTTTCCCCGCAAGCGCGCTCCAGGCCTTGCAGCAACTCAGCCATTCCAGCGACGGTAGGATGTTGGTCCTGGTGGCCGATAAAGGCCTTACCCATGAAGAGGACCTGGCGCTGGCTCCCCGCACTCCTTCATTCGATTTTCATGCCGGTGGTCGATGTTTCTCACAACTTGTAAACTTTGATGCGATCGGGAAATATTTCCTCGGCAAGGGCGGCGAGTCTCTTGTGCCGTCAAAGCACTTTACCAGCTTGAATCTCTGCGCCTTCATCCAGCGCAATCCGGGTGACGGCTTCCCTGCCACTCGCAAAGCATACGAACAGGCGATATCTGCGTTTGGCCCGGACGATCTTTTCGCCATCATGAGCTGGCTGAATGCTCACCTTGAAGAAATCTCGTTGCCTCAGGCGCTGGCTTTGCTGCGTCTCACGCGCTGGGACACAGTGGCTCTCACGCGCTTGTTTCCGGTCATCGCAAAGCATGCAAGAAACGCAACCGCAGAGCGCATTGATCTACGCGATGCCGTCCTGAGAACATGGGAAAATCATTATCCGCTCACTAAAGATGAAAATGTTCTGGCCTTTTATTGCGGTGTTATCCTTCTGGAACTCCGGTTTTTTGAAGAAGCTTATGCCATGTTCAGGAAGTCGCAACAGCTTTTCGCGCCTTCTGCCACCACAAGTTACAATCTCGGCCTGTGCTGCCTTGGCTTAGGCCGCTCCCGCGAGGCGCTGGAACTGATGCGGGAAGCATGCAATCTCGATCCCAGCTTTGAACCGGCCCAGCAAAGCCGGTTTAAATTGGAAGACCAGGTCAGGACAGGCGAGTTGGAGCTTTCATGAATATTCAATGCGCCGTTTTAATCTCGGTCCCTTACTTACAATCATGAAGCCACAATTGCGCCCATCGGTGCCAGAGGACCGGGAATTTCTCTTCCGTTTGTACGCCAGCACGCGAGCGGATGAGCTCCGCGCTTTTGGCTGGCCGTCTGCTCAGCAGGAAGCGTTTTTGCGCATGCAGTTCAATGCACAACAACAATGGTATGCAGCCACATACTCGACTGCGAAAAACCAAATCATCGAACAAGACAACCAGCCAGTCGGCCGCATGATCGTTCAGCACGAAGCCGGCATATGGCGGCTGGTTGATATTTCCCTGCTGCCCGAACATCGCGGACACGGAATCGGCGGCGAGCTGATTCACGCGCTGATCAAAGATTGCGAGGCTTCCGGCGCAGTGCTGCAATTGCAGGTGCTCAACACGAACCCGGCACAGCGTCTCTATGGCCGGCTTGGGTTCATCAAGACCGGTGAAGACCAGATCTACACGCAAATGGAGCTGCGCCCGCAAAAGACGGAGGCCGGACCTGCTCATAAGTAGTGCAGAAAAAAACAAAAGCCGCAATCTGAGGGTTGCGGCTTTTTCATTCCATTTGAGACCCAATCTTATTTAATAGCCGCTGCTCCCGCCACAGCGCACTGGCCATCCTGGTCACTGTTGGCTCCAGAAACGCCAATCGCGCCGATGATCTTGCCATCCAGAAGAATCGGCACTCCGCCTTCCACGGGGACAGCGCCTTCCAGCGCCATCACCCGGATGCCAGCGCCGCCGCTGGCAAGCGCATCCTGAAATGCCTTGGTGGGGCGTTTATACAAAGCTGCCGAGCGCGCCTTGTTAATGGAAACGTTTGCGCTGCCGATTTGCGTGTTGTCGGATTTCTCGTAATAGACAAGTGTGCCGTTGGGATCGACAATGGCAACAGCCATTACCCAGTGATTTTTCACGGCTTCCGCCAGCGCGGCGGCTGCAGCTTTTTTTGCGTTTTCCACCGTGATGGGCGGTCCGTAAGGATTAGGTAGCATCTGGGCCTCCATTCCCAACGCGCAAACAGCCAGCGCCAGGACTGACAAGATTTTGGTCGTGCGTGATGACATCGTACATTGCTCCTCTTTTTATCGCATGCATGCGAAGTTTCATCAACAGGTGCATTGGGAAAGACTCCAGAAAAAATGTGATCACAACTCGTAAATGCTATTTTTCAGCGCCGACTGCCACAGCATGAGGAACGGAGTCTAAAGTCTGGGTGAAGCGTATGTCAAGAAGCGTCACCCACACGTTAGAATGCTTGGTTACGCTTAACCACCAACATGGAACCAATCTCGCACTTTTTTTATTCTGACCGGCTCAAACTCCAGTTCTGGGATTACGGCCAGGACGGCAAGCCGGCGCTGGTGCTCGTGCACGGCGGTCTTGACCACGCGCGCAACTGGGACTGGGTGGCGCGTTCCCTGCGTGAGCATTACCACGTCTATGCGCTTGATCTGCGCGGACACGGCAACAGCGCCTGGGCGCCCGGCGCAATGTACAGCGTGGCGGAGCACGTGCTCGATCTCTCCGCGTTGCTCGACATCATTGATGAGTTCCCTATCCGTCTTGTCGGACATTCGCTCGGTGGAATCATTGTTCTGCATTACGCCGGCATTTATCCCGCGAAAGTGACAAAAGCCGTTTCCATTGAAGGCATCGGATTTCCACCCAGCCATCGCGTGCACGGCCCGGCTTCCAACCGGTTGCGCTATTGGCTTGAAGCGCGGCGCGATATCGAAAAGCGCAAGCGCAAACCTTATCCCACTTTGGACGCAGCCATGGCACGCATGAAAGAAGCCAACCCGCATCTGAGTGACGAGGTCGCGCGTCATCTCACGCTGCACGGCACTAACTGGGATTCTGAAGGCTGCCTTACCTGGAAGTTCGATAACTACGCTCGCGCCATCGGCCCCTTTGGCCATAACCTTGCCGATACGTCAGAAATCTACGGCCAGATCACCTCGCCCACGCTGCTCTTCTGGGGACTGGAAAGCTTTGCTCCGGTGCCGGAAAACGATCCGCGCGTCACCGCCATGCAACATTGCCGTCTGATCAAAGTTCCCAAGGCCGGCCACTGGGTGCATCATGACCAGCTTGATTTGTTCCTGAAAGAGACAACGGAGTTTCTGGCGCGATAACGATACTCTTGTGGCGCTTCCCAAAGTGGAATTTCGCAGCACAAAAACTTAGTCCGGCAAGCCGCGTGAAAGAATTTTCTTGTTACGATGGCGGTCTCTCATTGGAAGGGCCGCTACCGCCCTCTTGTGAATATTTCTGCTGCGAAAGGACTAATGACATGACAAACAATGTAGATAATCGAGTACTAGGTAGAAAAGGCGCGAGAACGCTATCGGACCAAGAACTGCTCATGGTGTCTGGTGGAAGTGGAACAATCTTGATCACACATCTTCCCAATGGCAAGGCTGATGTCCTGGCTGATATATAGGGACAATGCACGTTTTTTGAATTCAGGAGTCAGGCGGAAAGGAATGGGCGGGCATTTTTATTTCGCGCTGCGCTGCGCGCTGGCCTTCGGCAGAGAGGAAGAGATCTCTTTCTGTGCTGGACGGCACGACTGAAGTCGCGCCCTGACACTTGTCTCGTGGACCGAAATGGAAAATGATGCGGAATGGAATCCCACCCTTTCGCAAAGTGCGCGAAAGGATAGTGCACCCGCCCATGAGCAATACTGAACAGATTTCCAAGTCTCTGGATTGGTAGTATGGCTATCAAAGGTTATGTATCATGTCTAAAACTTCTTACCCTGAAAACGGCCACGCATTAAAAGGTATGTGGATCAACCCTGAGTCTAACTTGAACCGAGAAAGCGGCAAGAGCGAATGGCAGGCTGAAGCCGACGTGCCCGGCGATCCCCAAACTGCCCGCCATCTGGAATTAGCTGATCTGGCCCTGGGACTTAAAGAGATAATCCCCAGGAAGACAAGGGCGGCTGCCGCAGGCACTCATCAGACAGGCCCAAAGACCGAGCCATATTCAAGCTAAACTCGGGCAGAAAGGCGTCCTGTGATTGGCACCAGCGCGCTTTAGATAACAAACAGAAAAAAGCAGGTCAGACTTTTCATCCCTGAGTTCGCAGCACGCAAATCGCGTCTTGAGCGCGAATACCTGATTTCAACACCATAGACGAAAAAAATCAGCGCTGGGAATTCCGTGCTCCCGCATTCAACGGAGCAGCGGCAGGCTCTGTCTTTGCTTCTGAGCGCCATACGTAAAAATACTTTTCGTCCGTGGCCGTAGCCACAACCATATTCCTTTGCCTGGTGGCCCGGTTTAGAGCGGAACGAACATTTTCCATTTTCTCGCCGTCCAGTTCCTCAATAGGAATCAGAATCGCCCGCTCCGCTTCCAGTTCGTCCAAATCGTCCAGAATCATGGAAACAATCAGGTTGTGTTTTCCTTTTCTGCTGTGGGGGACAGAAGAAACCAGCCTGCTGGCAAAATGGGACGGGACCGCTGCTTTGCCGTTCTCGTTGTGTCCGTCGCGCGGCACTTTAGTCACTTTACGGGCAGCTCTATGTCCATTGGTTGGTGTGTCTTTTTTCATCGGGATCTACTGCGAGGGCCAAAAAATCCTTCCATTAACGTAGGCTTAAATGAACCCTTAAAAATAAAGTCTATGCTTAAGCTATTTGAATGGCAAGATAAGTTTTCCAGCGCATAATCCTTCTCTTCACTAACTGCGGCGTTAAATCGGGGGGGGTAAGTCCGGTACCGGACAGAGCCACCACAATAAAAATGCACCCGCATAAAAGAAATCCTGCCGCCAAGAAAACGCGTTTCCCCGTATGATTCGCAACCTGCTACCTTCATAAAAGAAGAAGAAAAAGAAAAGAGTTCCATTTGCCAGCGAATCGATCCACAGCGAAAACCAACGGGCAGAGCGCGACGGAAATAGGGACACTAAAAGCAAATCTTTTTCCAGAGGAGCTTCCATGGCAAAGCAGTTAGGTAAAAGAGTTTCAAACGGACGGGCAAGAGCGATCAAAACCAAAATCATACCTAAAGGCAACAACCACTTTGATCCTGCGGCTTTTCTTGCGAACGCGGGGCTGGGCAGGGCAATCGTTGAGTTCCAAAAAAATCAGATTGTCTTTTCACAGGGCGACGATGCGGACGCTCTGTTTTACGTTCAGCGTGGGAAGATCAAGCTCAGCGTGGTCTCGGGGGCAGGCAAGGAAGCGACCGTTGCTTTGTTGAGTGCGGGAGATTTTTTGGGTGAAGGGTGCATAGCCAACGCCCAGCATCTGCGCATGTCCTCCGCTGTGGCGCTTACCGAGGGCTCGCTGCTCAAGATCGATCGAAAAGAAATGATCAGCGCGATGCACAAAGAACATACGATGTCGGACATTTTTGTTGCCTATCTGCTGACGCGCAATCTTCGATTGCAAGCCGACCTGGTTGATCAGCTGTTCAATTCCAGTGAAAAGCGCCTGGCGCGGACCCTGCTGCTGCTGGCCCAGTTTGGTAAAGAGGGAGAGCCGGAGACAGTGATTCCAAGAATCAGCCAGGAAGCACTGGCGGAGATGGTGGGCACAACCCGCGCGCGGGTAAACTTCTTTATGAACCGCTTCCGCAAACTGGGTTTCATCGAATACAACGGCCACATGCAGATCCACCGGTCGCTCTTAAGCGTGGTGCTCCACGACTAAAGCGGTTCCTGAATAGATGTACCCAATTGATATCGGCTGGAATTCGAACCAGACGCTTATCCAGTATCCAGACTGAAAAAGCAAATAAGGTGATCCTTAAGAGCAGCGGAGCCGATCCTTCGCCTTCCATCCCCGCCATGCGAAAACCGCGCGTCGCGGGGGCCCCAGCTTCGCGCGGTGAGCATGGATCGGGCAAGAGTGCTGTGTGCTCAGGTTCAGGATGGCACGTCGCGGGGGATTGAGCGTGATGATCGGGGTACAGTAACTCTGGAATTGCTTTAGCTAAGAGCGAATAACCCAAGATCGTTCAAGAGATCGTTCAAAATTTGCGGTTAAGAACCAGACGCAGGCCTATTGCGATACGCGCGCAACAGGTGCTTAATATGGAGGCACGTATCCGGCGCAGGCTTTAGCCTGGCCAGCGAGTGGAATTAGCAGATAGCCGCTAGCCCTCAGTACCTTCCGTGGCGATCCGTGCAGCGGCTTGGTTCACGTCTTCCTGGCAGGTCGCCTCTCTCTTGTCTTCTTTCACGATGCGGGCCATTCTTTCACGATCTTTCGCTTGCTCCGCGAGCTTTTTGGCTTTGTAGGTTTCTTCGTTATTCATTTTGTTGGTTTCCTCATGATGACTCGCTTGGGCTGCCAGAGCAAGAGGGTCTAAAAGTCAAACGCACCACTACCCTGGTTCCCCGATAAATTCAAAGAGGCACACTATTTTGCAGCTGCTTTCCTTTTACCGGCAATGACCGGCTCGGCGCTCTCCTGATCGCGTGGAGGAGAAGCAATCAACAGAGAAAAATCAATAATGTACCTGACCGTATTGGGACAGAACAGGCAGGGCGTTTCCTGAATTTTCTGCAGGTCTTGCGTGACCACGCTGAGCGGAAATGACCGCAGGCAATCGGTGCAGGTAAGTACCACGAAAGGAATGCCACGGGAATCTTTGCC
>DASXKZ010000157.1:0-5049 GCA_036496525.1 Candidatus Angelobacter sp. | reverse complement strand
ATGTTGCCGCGGATCAGATGCGATGTCGGCCCGCCATGCAGACGCAGATAGTTGCCTTCAGCTTCAATCCAGTCGAGATCGCGAACATTGAAAAAGAGGAAACGGCCTTTAACAGGAACGGGAATCCGTTCCAGATAGTCTTTCTTCCTCTTGATCTCTTCCAGCAGCCGCGAAAGCTGATGATTCGGAGCCTGCTGCTTACCCATTTCCAGAGTTCGGCGTGCGCGGAGAAGCGAATCCCGAAAGCGATCCTCAGAGAAGGGTTTCAAAAGATAGTCGAGCGCGTGCGCCTCAAATGCCTGCAGCGCATAGCGATCATAAGCGGTCACAAAGATTGTGACCGGCATTTCATGTTTTCCTATGGCGCGAATTACATCAAAGCCGTCGAACTCCGGGAGTTGAATATCGAGGAAGACCAAGTCGGGCTTTTGCTCGCGAATGGCGGCCACCGCAGACTCACCGTCGCCACATTCGCCCGCGACCTCAAATTCCGGAAATGTCTTCAGGTGTTTGCGAATGCTGCGCCGTGCCAGCGGCTCGTCATCGACAATGAGCGCTTCATATTTCATGGCTCACCAGCTTTTGATGCCAGCGCATCGGTAATGTCACCAGCAGTGGGCAGGCTTAATTTCACAACCACGCCACCGCCCTCGCGATTGGCAATCTCAAAAGAATGATGGTTGCTGTAAAGCTGTTCCAGGCGCGCGCGCGTATTGCTGAGCCCAATGCCGCGTGCAGGCGGTGAGCCGTTATTTTCTACGCTGCCAATGCGGTTGCGGACCTCCAGCAGCAAGCGGCCATTGGTGTGTTGAGCAACAATGCTGATGCGGTCAGCTTGCTTGTGTTTGGCAATTCCGTGGCGCACCGCATTTTCAAGGAGCGGTTGCAAGATCATTGTAGGAACTTCACAGGCAAGGGCAGCTGAATCAATCTCTTTTTCAATAGCCAGGCGGTCTTTAAATCGAGTTTGTTCAATGCTGATGTAACAATCAAGAAGTTCCAGCTCTTGTCGTAACGGTACGGCTGGCTGATCGATCTTGTTCAGCGAGGCGCGGAGAAGGTCACTGAGCTTGAGCACCATTTGGCGGGCAGCTTGTGGGTCTTCAGAGATAAGCGTTGAAATGGAGTTCAAAGTGTTGAACAGAAAATGCGGATGCAGCTGCATGTTGAGGACTTGCAATTGCGCGTTAGCCAAATCGGCTTCCATCCGTGACCACGTCAGTTCGCGCGCGCGAGATTGCTCATAATAGTAAAAGCCGTGGTTCAAGGCCACAATTACCCAATAAGTAAGCAGGTTGATGTGCCCTTTGAAGGTGGCAAAGAAATACAGGACTCGCCAATACGTCATCTTGTAACCGGGGTTGAGGATGTAATTCAACCGGACCTGAATTGCCAGCTGCAAAAATGAGATTGCAATCCCGGCAATCAAGTGCATCAGGACGGTGGGAATCCAATTATCTGAGGTGATGCGGAGGCGCCTACAGAAGAACAGCACCAGCGGAGTAAGAGCTGCCCAGATATACCAATCGCTTGAGGCGACAAGAAACTCGTGCCAGAAGTTATCAGGCCGGCCACGCGCAACAGCAAAGACGTACGCCTGCACTGAGAAGGTAAGGACGATAAGTGTCCACGCGGAAAAAATCAATGCCGCTTGCAGTAAACGCCGCATTCGAGTGGTAAGGGTCAAGGACATCGATCCGCTCTGGAGGAATCATACGCCAAGGCTTTTCGTGTTATGGCCGATGAATCAATTGCAGGCTGAGAGCGCAGCGGGACGTCTCTACAGCGGTTCCCGAGGATATAAAGAGACTTACTGGACCCTCTGGAGCCGTTCAATCAGCTTTTGCGCCAGATTATCTTCTGATTCTGACCATAAGACCCTTCCACTGATGCCGCAGTTTTTTTCCACGGCGCTGGTGAAGGCCACCAATTTATGGACGTTGGCCTTAATCCGCTGTTCGAGGACGCTGCTATAGTCGGCTTCTTCAAAGAGAAAAGGAGCATCCAGGCCGAAGTCAACCTGTATGTGGCCATTTTCCTGGAACGTGCCTTCTTCAAACTCAGTGCCGAAGGCGGTGAATTTTACAGTTTGCGGGCGCAAGACCCAGGTTTCATCCAGATTGCCTTCTTTCGTCGGCACCCAGAGGTCCCAGAGTACGTCCAATTCGTAGGCATTGTCTTCATGCAGGAACTCGCCTGCCAACAGCAGGGCACGCTCAGGGTCGGCACAGTAATCAAAAGTTTCCTGAAAGATAATGGGCTGGTCCCAGGAAATACTGCGAATCCCTAGATACCCGATGCCGGAACGGTCGGCGGAGAAAGGGAACTGCTTGAGCACGGAAAGCAGCCGAGGAAGCATTTCCTGCTCCTGAAAGCTGGGAAACCAGATACTTAGATAAAGACGATCAGCCATAATCTTGAAATATTGTAATCTGATGTGATCGCGTAATTACTCAGCAACACGCGGCACAAAGCGGGCCTGCTTGTCTCAACAAGCGCTACCTTAATTATAAGTTTAAGGGTTGGAGGCAGAGATGCGGAAATTTTCGATCTTCCTGATCATAGTTTTTCTGTTCTTTTTGATGAGCGGGTTCTCTGCTTGCGCTCAACAGCCAGCGGAAAAGAAGCCGCTCATAGAAACGCCTTCCATGCGCTTGGCAGCGGCCAAAAACGTGTTTATCACTCGTACGCATGGCAGCCGGATTCCAATGGATGTGATCAGGTCCACAATGGAAGGCTGGGAGAGGTTTACTTTCGTCGAGACGCCGGAGAAAGCCGACCTAATCATTGAGATCGCTTCTAACGGAGATTCGGGCGTACAGGTCTCAAGTTCATCTAAGGTTTCACCGGAGACTGGCCATGAAGAGAAATCTAATTCGACCCGCAAAGACATCTCGCCGACCGACATCAGGATGACAGTTTTTGACTCTCGCAACAAGCGACCTTTGTGGGCCGCTTCTGAGAGCGTGAAGTTCGCCATGAAGGAAAAGGGCAAAGAGAACAATCTAGTTGAAGCGGCCGAGCGGCTGGCTGCAAAGTTTCATGAACGGTTGGAGCCACCCGCGAAATAAAGATTTTCTTATTTCGCTAAGGTGCAGTGAATTGCACAAAGGATGAAAGGCCAGAAAAAATAAAGTTGTGTTAAGCCAGTGTTTATGCGGTTATCGCGCAACCCCGTTGCATGTTGCCGAATCTTATCAAACATTGTGCGCCACTCATGCTCCCTTGCTCTTAGAGGGGCGTCCGCCTTCGTCATACTACTTCTGTTCGTTGTAGCAGTAGCTGTACGCAGTAACGCCCAAGCTTCCACCCAAGGCCAATGGTCGGCGGTTGCCACCTGGCCCACCCGAGCCGTTCACGTTTCATTGCTGCCGGATGGCCGCGTCTTTTTTGTTTCCTATTATGATGAGTCGCTGCACCCAAACGTCTGGGACCCCGTCAGTAACACGTTCACTGGCACCGCAGCCTCTTCCTATAGGCTTTTTTGCGCCGGCCACACCACGCTGGCTGATGGACGTGTGTTTATTGCCGGCGGCCACGTTGCCGATTTCACAGGATATCCGCATGCTGTGATCTTTAATCCAGCGACAAACGGGCTTACTGCATTGCCTGACATGAATACTGGACGCTGGTATCCAACAGTAACGGCCTTGCCCAATGGTGATGTGCTGGTAACTTCCGGCGACATCAATCCAAATACCAATGTTGATGCGCTTTCTCAGGTCTTTCAAATGTCTACCAAGACCTGGCGCAACCTTACGACAGCCCAGCTATCTCTGCCACTTTATCCCAATATGGTGGTAGCGCCGAATGGCAAGGTCTTTTATGCCGGACCCAGCCGGCAAAGCCGATATCTAAACACGGCGGGGACAGGCAGCTGGAGTAATGTTGCGGTACTGAATTTCACCGGATCTCGCGACTACGGCCCGGCAGTGCTGTATTCACCTGGCAAAGTAGCTTTTTTCGGCGGATCAGATCCTCCAACAGCGACAGCAGAAACAATCGACCTGAACGCTACTACACCTGCCTGGAAGTTCACCTCAAGCATGCATTTCCCTCGTCGCCAGCACAATGCAGTCATCCTGCCGGACGGAAAAGTTTTCATCGTTGGCGGGAGCAAAGCAAGCGGCTTTGATACTTCCACGTCTCCTGTCCTTCCCACAGAGATGTGGGACCCAGCTACGGGACAATTTACGGTGATGGCGAGCATCGCTGTTTATCGCGGTTATCACTCCACGGCGCTGCTGCTGGCAGATGGACGGGTGCTCTCTGCGGGCGGCAACGTGGGCGGGCCAAACGCGCAAATATTCTCGCCTCCTTATCTTTTTGCCGGTGCGCGACCCAGCATCGCTTCAGCTCCAAACAGCGCGAGTTACGGACAGACGGTATTTGTCGGGACGCCGAACGCAGCTTCAATCACCAAAGTGACTCTGTTGCGCGAGGCGTCTGTTACCCATACCAACAGCATGAGCCAGAGCTTCCAGTCCTTGAGTTTTACCACGACCAGCACAGGACTGAATGTGACAATGCCCGCAAATGCGAACATTGCGCCGCCCGGATACTACTTGCTGTTTATCCTGAACAGCTCGGGAGTACCATCGGTCGCAAGCATCGTCCAGATGTCCACAACTGCTGCATCAGTCGGGACCGTGACCGGAAAAGTCACCAATACAGCAGGCGCGCCGATTGCTGGCGCTTCTGTTTCATCCGGCGGCAGTGGAGCAATCACGGGTTCTGATGGCATCTACACCTTGCAGCTTCCGGGTGGAACAGCAACTCTCACGGCTGCGCTTGGCGGATACCAGAATGCCTCAGAGAGCGTTAGCGTTACTGCAGGCCAGACCACGCAAGCAGCAACATTGCAAATTCAACCGGTAAGTCCCGGCAATGTGACTGGGTCAGTCGTGGATAGTAGTGGCACAGGGCTTTCCGGAGCATCAGTCGCCGCCGGAGGATTAACCACCACCACTGCGGCTGATGGCAGTTACGCGTTGAATAATCTGCCGGCGGGAGCAACCACAATCAAGGCTTCTCTCACGGGATTCCAAT
>DASXKZ010000156.1:0-6132 GCA_036496525.1 Candidatus Angelobacter sp. | reverse complement strand
CTTTGTGGCTTGAAAGCAGTGGATTTCTGCGGTATTGTGCTCTGATTTTGAAATTTAAGGTGATGTAGGATGATAAAGATGACTTTCGCCCAGAAGTTATTGATAGATAGGCACCCAGGGAAACTGCCAACAATCCCGCGCTCCGATCCGGGCACACGATCGGCGACTATCGCGGGACCTTTCAAACGTGTCCTCTTCATGGCGTTATTTTGCCTGATCCTGCTTCCAAACGTTGCTAGGACTCAAGTCATGGGCATTACCAAACCGTTTGATCCTGCCAACTTCCAATCAGGCTCCAACAGTCTCCCATTAGGTCCGATCGGCGAAGCGGTAGTTACGGGCAATGGTATTGAGTACCATGGCGGGCCTGTTATGCAGGGACCGCACAACGTTTACTTCATCTGGTATGGCAATTTTTCTGGCAATAGCGCCCTCTCGATACTGCCAGACCTCATTAATGGCTTTGGAGGCTCGCAATACTTCAATACCAACACAACCTATGGCGATACTACCGGCAATATAGCGAATACCGCCGCCATGGCTGGTGCGTTTTTTGATAACTACTCGCAGGGCACGGCGCTAAATGGCACCACCTTAAACAATGTCCTTCTTTTGCCATTCAATAATGGCAAGCTTCCCGTGGATCCCAATGGCATTTATTTCGTGCTCACGTCCCCAGATGTGACCTTGACTTTCCCCCCCGCCCCCGACGGCAGCCCCCAAGGCTTTTGTACTGCTTTCTGCGGTTTTCACACCTTCCGCACGCTTACTAACGGCGTCACTTCCGTCGACATAAAAGTAGCCTTTGTCGGGGATCCAGCTACCCAATGCCCAGCGAGACCTGGTCAAGCGGGATGTTCCGCACAGGCTTTTAGCCCCAACGGCAATGAAGGCGCTGATGCCATGGCCAGTGTCATCGCCCATGAACTGAATGAGACGGTCACCGATCCTGATCTCAATGCCTGGTTTCATGTCGATGGCAGCGGGGAGGTAGGGGACCTATGTAACACTTCCAGTGCGGCCACTACTTTTGGCGCTACCTTTACTTCGTTAAACGGTGCGCATGCCAATGTGGTCCTCAGCGGCAGACAATACCTTCTTCAATCGAACTGGCTCAATTCTGGCGGCGGTTTCTGTGCCATGGGATTCAACTCACAAACCCCGTCCGGCCTGACCTTTGTTCCAGTCACTCCTTGCCGCGTTGCAGATACACGCAATGCTGCCGGAGAATTTGGCGGACCGTTTCTTGCCGGTAATGCCACACGTGAATTTGATATCCCCAACAACACTACTTGCGGAATTCCCTCCACCGCTCAGGCGTATTCGGTGAACGCGACAGTTGTTCCGCATGGCTTTCTTGGGTTCCTCACGGCATTTCCCTGTGGGCAGACCCTCCCGCTGGCCTCAACGCTGAATGCCACGGATGGACGT
Source organism: Candidatus Angelobacter sp. (assembly GCA_036496525.1). Lineage (GTDB taxonomy): Bacteria > Acidobacteriota > Terriglobia > Terriglobales > Acidobacteriaceae > Angelobacter. The sequence goes on along the minus strand of DASXKZ010000156.1, from coordinate 4,701 downwards.
GTGAAAGCCGCTGCTGCCATTGTGCCTGCTGGAACCAATGGCGGTCTGTGTTTCTTCTCCACGAATGACACAGATCTGGTTCTCGATATCAACGGGTATTTTGTGCCGAACAGCAGCCCCACGGCTTTGGCCTTCTTCCCCGTAACACCGTGCCGCGTTGTAGATACTCGGTTGGCGGCTGGTTCCCTAGGCGGCCCTTCTATCGCAGGCAACAGTTCACGGACGTTTCCGATTCTTTCCAGCCCGTGCAATCTGCCTGCGACGGCAAAAGCTTATTCGATGAATTTCACAGCGGTGCCTCAGGGGCCACTGGGCTTTTTGACGACTTGGCCGGCTGACCAGACGCAGCCGCTGGTTTCAACATTGAACGCGAATCTAGGCGGCATTACGGCGAATGCCGCAATTGTGCCGGCTGCTGCAAATGGCGATATTTCGGTGTTTGTCTCCAACCCTTCTGACGTGGTGATTGACGTGAACGGATATTTCGCTCCGCCTGCGGCCGGTGGCCTATCGCTTTTCGCTTTAACGCCTTGCCGCGTGTTGGATACTAGAACTTCGCCTGTCCATCCACCAACGGCCACTCCATTTGATGTAAGCGTGGCGCTGAGCGGTTGCGGCGCTCCCACTACAGCTCAATCCTTTGTCTTGAACGCCACGGTGGTTCCACCAGCTCCCTTTGGTTTCCTTACTCTCTGGCCCGCGGGTACCACGCAACCGCTCGTTTCCACGCTGAACGCCATCGATGGTGCGATTACATCCAATATGGCAATCGTGCCTACAGTGAGCGGCGCGATCAGTGCCTTTGGATCACACCCCGTGCAGTTGATTCTGGATATTTCCGGATATTTCGCGCCGTAAGCGGTTCGCCAACAGACCTTCAACTAATGCCCGGTTTTCGCTGATTGCGAGCGCCGGGCATTCGATTTAGCGCGCTCAAGCTGCATGCTATACTCTGCCCCGATGGGACAGCTTTATCTTGCTGACGAATCGAAGTCAGCCAATTTTCTTCCGCAGCAATCTGGGATCAGGCTCAGGATGCAATGAGGGTTCTGATGCTGCACAACAGATATCTGGTCCCCGGAGGGGAAGACCAGTGCAGCATTGCTGAGGCCGCTCTTCTCCGCGACCATGGCCATGAAGTAGAGCTTCTGGAAGAAGACAATCGCCGTATCGACCAGCTTGGCCAGATGCGCACGGCAGTACGCACAGTTTGGTCGCCAGAATCGTATCGCTGCATCGATAAGTTGTTGAGTTCCCGCCCTTTCGACATTCTGCACGTACAGAATTTTTTTCCGTTATGGTCTCCGTCAGTCTATTACGCGGCGTCCCGCAACCGTGTCCCCGTTGTGCAGACCCTGCACAACTACCGGTTGATGTGCGTTAACTCGCTCTTCTTTCGCGACCAGCATCTGTGCCAGGAATGCCTGGGACGCTTTCTACCGTGGCATGGAGTGGTGCACGCCTGCTATCGCAATAGTCGCGCTGCCAGTGCTGTTGTGGCCAGTATGGTGGGGGCCCACAAGTTGGCTGGCACATGGCGTAAGCGTGTTTCCACGTACATCGCGGTCTCGGAATTCGCGCGAGACATATACATTGCAGGTGGATTGCCCGAGAATAAAATCGCCGTGAAACCAAACTTCATCCATCCAAGTCCGCCGCAGGGGAATGGAGGAGGCGGCTATGCACTCTATGTGGGTAGGTTAAGCCAGGAAAAGGGAATTGCAACGATGTTGAATGCCTGGAAAGCAGCTCATGCAGCTATTCCGCTAAAGATTGTTGGTGAAGGCCCGTTGGCGGAGCTTGTGAGCGCAGCCACGCATGAATGCAAAACCATTGAATACCTTGGCGCAAAGCCGCTGCCGGAAGTGCTCAATCTGATGCGGAGCGCGGAATTTTTGGTCTTTCCCTCTGAATGGTATGAAACTATGGGCCGCACCGTTATGGAAGCGTTCGCCGTTGGAACGCCGGTTATCGCCACGAATATTGGTCCGCCCGCGACGATGGTGATACCGGGCGAAACAGGATTCCATTTCACGCCGGGCAACGTCTCTGAGCTGCGAGAGCGCGCGGAATGGTGCTCACAAAACCTAGATCAGGTCCGCGCAATGCGCTCCGGGGCCAGGCAGGCGTTTGAGAGCAACTACACCGGCACTGCCAATGCCAAAATGTTGCTGGCGATTTATGAAAGAGCACGGAATACAACTGGGCACGCTCATTCGGAATGATCTTTATCCAGGAACCACTGAGGCTCGCGTCAACTGCTGAATCAAGGTTGCCGCCCCCCTCTATTTCTATGCTATTCTCGACCCAGCATCGTCTCCAACAAAAATTAACTCAGGTATCCGGTCCAACTAGCTCAGACAATGGCCCAAGTAAGCTTTTACCGTGCTGACAAACCGATACAGAAGGCTGCCGCACATTCTGCGGCTAATCGCGTTGCGCCGGCCAATCCAATGAGGCAAGCATGAGCGTCGCCGTTATCACGGGATCGGCGGGACTGATTGGCTCGGAAGCGGTCCGCTATTTTGCGGCTAAAGGCATGCATGTTGTGGGCATTGACAACGACATGCGGAAATATTTTTTTGGTCCAGAAGCTTCAACGGAATGGATGCGCAAGCATGTTGAAGCAACAGTTCCTGATTACCAGCACTTCAGCATAGATATTCGCGACCACGCGGCCATTCTTGATCTGTTCAAGCGCTTTGAAAAAGAAATTTCCCTGGTGATCCATACCGCTGCGCAGCCTTCCCATGATTGGGCGGCGCGTGAGCCGCTTACTGATTTTTCAGTGAACGCGACGGGCACGCTGAACCTGCTGGAAGCCACCCGGCAATTTTGTCCGGAAGCGCCGTTCATTTTTACTTCCACGAATAAGGTTTATGGCGATTCGCCCAATCAACTTCCCTTGGTGGAGCATGCGTCGCGCTGGGAATTGGATAAGAACCACAAATTTGCCGAACACGGAATCACGGAAGAGCAGTCGATCGACCATTCACTGCACAGCATCTTTGGGGCTTCCAAGGTGGCTGCCGATGTGATGGTGCAGGAGTACGGAAGATATTTTGGCATGAAGACTGCGTGTTTTCGCGCCGGATGTCTCACTGGCCCGAACCATTCAGGCGCGCAACTTCACGGCTTTCTCGCCTACCTGATGAAGTGCAATGTCACCGGGGCCCGCTACACCGTTTTTGGCTACAAAGGCAAACAGGTCCGCGATAATCTACATAGCGCTGACCTGGTGCGGGCCTTCGATAGGTTCTTCCAATCGCCTAGATCGGGAGAGGTCTACAACATCGGCGGCAGCAGATTTTCCAACTGTTCCATGCTTGAGGCAATTGCCATGTGCCAGCAAATCTCCGGACGGGAAATGAACTGGCAATATGGCGGCGAGAATCGAAAGGGAGACCATATCTGGTGGATCAGCGACATCAGGAAATTCCAGTCGCATTATCCCGGATACGCATTGCAGTTTGACAGTCTCGCCATATTGCGCGAGATCCATGACCAGAACCACCAGCGGTGGAAGGATTCTTCTCGAGTTGTCCACGCATGAGTGCGGTGGAAAAGAGAAATATTCTCGGTGTCCTGATTGATGACGCAGATGCGCAAACCGCTACTGACATGGTGATTGACGCCGCGCATCGCGGAGGCCCCTTCAGTGTTTCAGCCATTGCCGTACATGGAGTCATGGAAGGCGTGCTCGATCCCACACACCTTTATCGGCTGAACAGTCTCCAACTCGTAGTGGCAGACGGCCAACCCGTACGCTGGGCTCTGAACCATCTTCACTCGGCCGGCTTGCGCAAGCGCGTCTATGGCCCCAACTTGATGGTTTCAGTTCTTGCCCGGGCGGAGCAGGAAAAGCTCCCGGTTTATCTTTATGGAAGCTCGCCGGATGTTCTTTCGCTTTTGTCCGGCAATCTCCTGCAACGGTTTCCCAAACTCATCATCGCTGGCGCCAGTCCTTCAACTTTCGGGAGAATCACCCCAGAGCAAGCAGACCGTATTGGCGTGCAGATCAGAGAGTCAGGCGCACAGATCGTGTTTGTTGGCTTGGGCTGTCCCCGGCAGGAGGTCTGGGCCTATGAATTCAGAGACCGGATTAAAGTGCCTATTCTCGCGGTAGGTGCGGCTTTTCCGTTTCTGGCCGGTACGTTGCGGCAAGCGCCACAGTGGATGCAAGATCGCGGCTTGGAATGGCTATTCCGGCTCAGCACTGAGCCGCGGCGGCTCTGGCGTCGATATCTCTTGTTGAGCCCGGCATATTTGTTCCTCATCGCCTGCCAGTGGCTGGGTTGCCGTTTTCATACCAAGGGAAAACCGCCGGCGAACGAGATTCTTTACGGTTGATTTTCAACCGGGCCGTTTTCATGGACATCGCTTTAATCATGCATGAGCTGCTGGTGGAAGGGGGCGGGGAAAGGCAATGCGTTTCCCTGGCGCGCGCACTCGCGGCCCGAAGTCACCAAGTCACGCTTTATACGTCGGCTTATGATCGTGCCAATTGCTTTCCTGAGATATGCAAAGACCTCAAGATCGTTGAAGTTGGGCGCGGACATCTTCCACGGCTGCGCAAGGTCAAATTCCTTCGCGGATATCTCGATATGAAGCGGCTGGCAGCCAAGGTGGACCGCAAGCATGGAATATGGAACCCCCACCACTGGCCGGCGCAGTGGGGAGCGGTTTGGCTCAAGCGCAAGC
>DASXKZ010000155.1:0-26910 GCA_036496525.1 Candidatus Angelobacter sp. | reverse complement strand
ATACGTTACGTGGCATACTGCAGCGACCTCTGGTTCGCCACAATCTCAATGCTTTCTCCCTGAAAAGCTTTCTTGTCCTCCGACCCCAGCAATACGAACGAAGCCGTCGACGTGGGCATTCCCTGCTCCACGCTGGTAATCACATAAGAACAATCAAACCAGTGGGCTTCTGCCAGGTCAGTGGAAGAGTAATTGGGTGAATGGTCGGGATGGGAATGATAAAACCCGATAATGCCCTCACCTCGGCTACGCGCCAGCTTCAGGGCTGCAATCACCTGCTCAGGATTAATGCTGTACCGGTCGGCCGGGGAATCCACACGCATGTTTTCGCAGGTAAAGGTCAGAGTGACCAGACGATGCCCTTCCACCACATTGCCAAGCAGAATGCCACAGCATTCATGGGGATAACTGCGCTTAGCTTCCCACCGGATCAAATCGTAGTCGGCCTTGCTGATCTTTAGCATCGGAGTTACTCCTGGGAAGTGGCTGCTTCACCAGTCATCCGGCCAGGGACGATCCAACGAAAGCTTCAATCAACAACAGACGAAAGGGCACCATATTAGATGATCCAGAATGGAATTGCATCAGCTTTGCACCATTTTTTGTCAGTTCGCCGAACAAAAACAAGGATAACTGCACAATCTTTTGTGCAAACCTCGCCTGAATAGCTAAGAAAGTGCTAATCAAGGTCCCGATAATAATCCTTTATCCCGATCACCCGGATCCCTGCTTCCCTACCCCCCTCCCCTGGTATCCCACTGCATCCCAGCCGGGCCCCGTCCGCGCGCGATGTTCGCATGGATGGGCAGAGTTTGGCGTAGGATTCAGAGGTTTGCGTTTTCCGATCACCGGGTTGCTCTCCGTGTCTTCGTGCTTCCGTGGTTTAGGTTTGCCTTCCCCGATCTCGGGCTTCTCTCCGCGCCTCCGCGTCTCCGCGGTGAGCTTTCGGTTTTCCGATCACCGGATCACCCGATGTACCGATCACCCGATCTTGGGGTACCCCCCTCCCCCCGGGGGCATCCCACCTGATCCCAGAATGGCGTGGGTTTGAGCGACATCATCGCAATCCACCTCAGATTGGCGTAGGTTTCAGCGATACCATTCAATTGGCGTAGGGTTCCCGGTTTTGGTTCTGGCTGATTGCTGAGTGCTAATTGCTGAATGCTAGTTGTCAAAGATCAGCGTATGGTCTTCGAGCATTTAGCTAGTAGCCAGCAGCTAGGAGCTAGCAGCTTTTCCAACTTTTTCGCTCTGGAGCGAATCCCTAAATTTACCATTTGTTCGCCTTCCTGTCAAGGAAAATCGCAGAAGTGGGACATTCTACTTTGCGTTGACATCGCGAAATAGGAAACAATTTCCCCCCTTCAAGACTCGTGTGGCACAGACGCTACCGCTTTGTGCCGCAAGACCGCGACTTGGTGGAAGAGCGGCCATTTATGGCCGCGAAAGAGCGAACGAAAGGACCCTTCCTCGCGCCGCAGGCCCGGGGTCCCCAACACGCGCGGTTTTCGCGTTTTGGGGTGGAGGCCGTCGCGCAGCGCGAAGCGCGCAGCTACAAAAGCAAAGCCCAGCCCAGCGGAACGCGCCAAAATGGAAGCCAAGAATCCAGTTCTTAAACGTCCTTTCCTCTAAACAAATTGCCTCTTTACCTCCCCTCCTGATAGAAATTGCTCATGCCGAGTGAAGGAAAGACGGCCGTTCCCCGGCTAATACTTGACCTTGTCGAGCGTTTTGAGCGTAACCGCGAAGCCTACAAATCCGGCAACTACAATGAAACCCAGGTCCGCCGTGAATTTCTTGATCCTTTTTTCAAAGCCCTGGGTTGGGACATTGATAACGAACAGGGTTATGCCGAGGCATATAAAGACGTAGTTCACGAAGATGCCATCAAGATCGGCGATGGCACCCGTGCCCCTGATTACTGTTTTCGCATCGGCGGTGCCCGAAAGTTCTTTCTTGAAGCCAAACGCCCTTCAATCGACATCAAGAATGATGCCATGCCGGCCTTTCAGCTTCGCCGTTACGCTTGGACCAGCAAACTTCCCCTGAGCATTCTGACTGACTTTGAAGAGTTTGCTGTCTATGACTGCCGCGTAAAGCCCGACCAGAAGGACAAAGCTTCCGTTGCTCGCATTCTATATATCCCGTTTACCGAATACGCAACCCGCTGGGATGAGATCGCCGGCGTCTTCTCCCGCGACGCCGTTCTTAAAGGCTCATTCGATAAATACGCGGAAGAAAACAAAGCCAAGCGCGGCACCGCCGCCGTTGACGACGCGTTTCTTCAGACCATCGAATCTTGGCGCAAGGCCTTGGCCGAAAATCTGGCGCTACGTAACAAAAAGTTGACGCAGCGCGAAACCAACTTTGCTGTCCAGCGCATTATTGACCGCATCATTTTTCTGCGTATCTGCGAAGGGCGCGGCATTGAAGATTATGGAAAGCTCCGCGCCTTGGCCGACCAGGACGGCATCTACCCGCGCCTCGGCCAGCTCTTTAAGGAAGCTGACGACCGCTACAACTCGGGCCTCTTCCATTTCAAGGCGGAGAAGGGCCGCCATGAGCCGCCCGATCAGCTCACGCTAAGCCTTGATCTTGACGACAAACTGCTCCGCGGCATTCTAAAAGGTCTTTATTATCCTGAATCACCATACGTTTTCTCTGCGCTGCCCGCAGACGTTCTTGGTCAAGTGTATGAGCAATTCCTAGGCAAGGTCATCCGCCTCACGGAAGGCCATCACGCCAAGGTTGAGGACAAGCCGGAGGTCAAAAAGGCTGGCGGCGTCTATTACACGCCTACTTATATCGTTGAATACATCGTTGAGAATACGGTGGGCAAGTTGCTGGAGGACAAAACGCTCAAGCAGGCCGCCGCCCTCAGAATTCTTGATCCCGCTTGCGGCAGCGGCTCGTTCCTGCTTGGCGCTTATGAATACCTGCTGCAATGGCACCTAAAGTTCTATACGGACAATGATCCCGCCAAGTGGGCCAGGGGCAGCAAACCTGCGTTGGTACAGGCGTCGGGCGGCGGCTGGAAGCTCACCATTGCAGAGCGTAAGCGCATCCTGCTGGCGAATATTTATGGCGTGGACATTGACGCTCAGGCGGTGGAGACCACCAAGCTCTCGCTGCTGCTCAAAGTGCTGGAAGGTGAAACGCAGCAGAGCCTTCAACCAGTCCTCGTTACGCTTCAGGAGCGAGCTCTACCCGATTTAGGTGACAACATAAAGTGCGGCAACTCGCTTATTGGCTCAGATTTTTACCAACAGCAACTCCTGCCGCTGGATGAAGAAGACCGCTATCGCATTAACGTCTTTGACTGGAATAAGGAATTTTCTGACATCGTCAAGGCAGGCGGCTTTGATGCTTTAATTGGTAATCCTCCGTATGTCCGGCAGGAATCTTTATCGGATTTCAAAAGCTATTTCGAACAAGAATACGAAGCATTCGATAGTGGAGCGGATCTATACACCTATTTCATGGAAAAAGGGCTTGGCTTGCTCCGACCTGGTGGGCTGTTCAGCATTATCGTCTCAAGCAGCTTTCTGCGTACGACCTATGCCGAACCTCTGCGCAGAACTCTGAAGAAGCATGCTGCTGTCGTTCGCATTGTGGACTTCGGCGGTTTGGCTGTATTTGCGAATGCAAAGGACACATATGTTTGTATCCCGCTTCTGGTGAAAGGCGAAAAACAGAGCCGAGTAGACATTTCAAAAGTCGGATCATTGAGTATTCGCAGGCTCAGCCAACATGTTGCGTCTAACCATTTCAGCATCTCGCAAGAACGCCTCACACCAGAAGCCTGGTCGCTAAAATCCGACGCTGAAGCCGCGGTTTTCGAAAAAGTTTTGAAAGCTGGCAAACCGCTCGGAGAGTATGTCAACCATAAGTTTTTCAGAGGTGTGTTGACCGGCCTCAATGAAGCTTTTGAAATAACTGCAAAACAACAAGAGGCCCTGACAGCAACGCATCCTACAAGCAAAAGCCTGATTAAGCGATTCTTGGGAGGACAGGATATCCGACGGTACATCGTTAATGACGTGGAGCGTTTTCTAATTGTTGTCCCGTGTGGCTGGACACGCCAGCAGATGATGAAAACAAAACAAAGTGTCGCCAATTTTTCTGAGCGAGAGGCATGGAATTGGTTCTGTAGTGAGTATCCGGCATTCGCCGATCATCTCAAGCCTTTTATGGGCGCTTTGCGCAAGCGAGACGACCAAGGCGACTATTGGTGGGAGCTTCGCCCCTGCGACTACTACAATTACTTCGATACACCTAAAATTATTTTCCCGGACATTTGCAAAGGCCCGCGCTTCCATCTTGATTGCACGGGGATATATCTCGCGAATACTGCGTACTGCCTTGGCACCGAAGACCGCTATCTCTTGGGATTATTGAATAGCCGCCTATTTTGGTTTGCCATTAGCCACATCAGCATCCCGTTTGGAATTCGTGCTGGTGAATATCGGTATCGGCTCATTTATCAATATATGGAGAAAGTTCCCATTCGGGTCATTGATGATTCCAATAAGGCTGACCAAACTAGGCACGACAAGATTGTTAAGCTCGTCGACCAAACATTGGATTTACATAAGAATCTAGCCGCTGCGAAAACACCGCAGGAAAGAACTTCTCTCGAACGCCAAATCGCGGCCACGGACGCACAAATTGACCGCCTGGTCTATGAGTTGTATGGCCTCACGCCCGAAGAAATAAAAATCGTTGAAGCATCCACCGCTGCCAAATAGGCAAGAACACATAGCACAACATCGCGACAGGGCAATTCCACCAAGAATCCTAGCCCCGTAGGCCGCGGCACAGAACGCAGGCAGATCGTAAACCGATCCCGTCATCCCGTCGATACGAAACTTTCTTGTTGACATTCGACAAGTAGTCTCGTCTACACTGTTGTCGACATTCGAGGGGAGTTCAATGGGGAACCAGATTGAGCTGTTGCAAGGGACTTTGGACCTACTGATCCTTAAGACGCTGGCGCTTGAGCCTATGCACGGCTGGGGAATAGCCCAACGCATCCAGCAGATTTCAAAGGACGTTCTCCAGGTCGGCCAGGGATCGCTTTATCCGGCGCTGCACCGGCTGGAGCAGCGCGGCTGGATCGGCTCTGAATGGAGCACATCTGACAATAATCGCCGCGCCAAGTTCTATTCTCTTACCCGCACTGGCAAGAACCAACTGGAAAAAGAATTGGGCGAATGGGAGCGGCTCTCCGCTGCCATTGCACTTGTGTTGGAGCAGAATTAAAGGACATCGCCATGATCTTTGGAAAACTCCGAAGCCTTTTTACCCGCGCAAGCCGCCAGGAACATGACGCCAATGACGAACTCCGATTCCACCTGGAGAAGGAAATCGAGAAAAATATTACCGCAGGCATGTCTCCCGATGAAGCCCGACGCCGGGCTCTGGTCGACTTTGGGGGCGTTCAGCAGACTCGTGAATCGCTGCGGGGAGTCCATCACGGCCGGTTCTTTGAATCGCTGAGGCAGGACTCGCGCTATGCCTGGCGAATGCTGCGTAAATCCCCCGCCTTTACCATCATTGCAGTTGTCACGCTGGCATTGGGGATCGGCGCCAACACAGCGATCTTCAGCTTGATTGACGCGGTAGCTTTCCGCTCTTTGCCGATCCCGGATGAGCAGGGCTTGGTGGTCTTCCAGTGGCAGGCGCACCATGGTCCGCAAACCCACGGTTACTCGACCTTCGGTGATTGTGATGACCAGAAAAATGACGCACATCCGGAAGGATGCTCTTTGCCACTCCCTTTCTTTAAGGAAGTGCAGGCGGAGACCAACGTTTTTTCTCACCTTGCCGCGTTCACCGGCGGGGGGCAGCTTGATCTGGGCGGAAATGGACCTGCGAAGATGGTGCAGGGAGAATTCATCTCAGGTGACTATTTCTCTACGCTCGGTGTGCGTGCTCACCTCGGGCGGCTTTTTTCCCAATCCGACGACGCATCCGACGCACCCGCAGTCGCGGTACTCAACTATGGGTTCTGGCAAGATTCATTCGGAGGCGCTCCCTCCGCAGTGGGCAAGACCATACGTCTCAATGGCGTTCCTTTCACTATCGTGGGCGTAACGGAGCCAAGATTTGAGTCCCTGACGATTGCCAATAAATACGACATCTGGATCCCGCTCACACAACGGCCTGTGCTCACTCCACATTGGAAAGCCAGAATGGACGAGATGGACTCCTGGTGGCTGATCATCGTTGGCCGGGTCAAGCCGGGGATCCCGGTCACAAAAGCGCAGGCAGCGGTGAGTTTGATGTTCCGCAATGAAGTGCTCAAGGGCGCCAAACCGATGTTCAAGCCCGAGTATGATCCAGGCATCAAGCTGGCTTCAGCGTCAAAGGAGCTCGGCGGTTCGCAGGAAGATACTTTGGGCCCGTTATACGTCATGATGCTTTGCGTCGGCGTTGTGCTTCTGATCGCCTGCGCCAATGTTGCGGGACTGCTCCTGGCGCGCTCAACCGCAAGGCAGCGAGAAATTGCTGTTCGCCTGGCCCTGGGCGCAAAGCGCGGCAGGCTTATTCTCCAATTGCTCACTGAAAGCCTGATGCTCTCTCTTATCGGCGGAGCATTAGGGTTGCTGCTGGCTGTTTGGGGTGCACGCGCGCTGATGGTGCTGGTATCTGCCGGGAGCTTCAATCCTCCTCCATTCGGGCCACAGCTCGATTGGCGTGTGCTGGCTTTTACGGCCGGAATTGCCATCCTCACTGGAATCATCTTTGGCCTTGCCCCAGCGGTCAGAGGGTCCGACATTAGCTTGACCTCATCCCTTAAGTCGGGAGACGGTGGTCTTTCCGGTGGACACCAGGCGCGGCATCGCCGGGTTACTCTCGGCGGCGTGCTGGTTGCCGTGCAGATGGCGCTGGCCATCGTTATCCTGGTTACAGCCGGGCTGCTGCTCAAGACATTGACCAATCTCAAGAGTGTCGATCCAGGTTTTAACCCGCATAGCCTGCTCTTATTCGGTGTAGATCCAAGGTTGGCGGGATACAAAGGGTCGCGAGTTGATGACCTGTACCGCGACTTACAACAAAAGTTTTCAGCCCTGCCCGGAGTGATTTCTGCAACCTACTCCTGGCGACCGCTGCTTGGCGGCGGTCTCAGCACTACGAGCTTCCATCGCCCAGGCACTCCGCCAGAAGCAAAGGACGACGTTGACTCCGATGAACTTCCCATTGGCCCAAACTTCTTTGCCACATTGCATATACCCTTCCAATCCGGGCGCGACTTCACCCCCGCGGACTTTGCCATAGCAGCAGCCAATTCTGAGGATAAGCCGGGAACCGCGCCAACCCCGGTGATCGTAAACCGGGCATTCATTCGCAGCTACTTTCCCAAAACGAACGGCCTGGGCGAACGCTTTGCCGATATGGAACACCCTGACCCAGGCGAACCCAAAAGGCCCGGATACCAGATTGTGGGCGTAGTTGGCGACGCCAAGGACTACAAACTGCGCCGCGAGGTCAACCCGGCTTTCTATGAGCCCAACATTGGCGGCGAGGCTTTCTTTGAACTGCGCACTGCCACCGATCCAACTTCAATGGTCTCAGCCGTCAGGAACATCGTTAACCATGAGAGTGAAGATCTGGCGCTTTATCGAATTTCCACGCAGACACAAGCCATCGATCGGCAGCTCTCAAGCGAAAGAATCACGGCCCAGCTCTCCAGCTTCTTCGGGCTTTTGGCTCTGGTTCTGGCGTGCCTGGGACTTTATGGGCTGCTTTCCTACGAGGTAACAAGGCGAACGCGTGAGATTGGTATCCGTATGGCCGTAGGAGCGCAGTCGCACAACGTGGTTGGCCTGGTGCTCACGAAAGCCGTGGGACTGATTGTCGCCGGCGCCGTCGCAGGCATTGCCGTAGCTGTGGGTGTAACGCGCTTTCTGGCCAGCTTCCTTTACGGCGTGAAAGCCGGCGATCCCATTACGCTGGTGGCCGTGGCAGCTCTACTGGCGCTGGTTGCTCTGGCGGCATGCTATATCCCCGCGCGTCGAGCTACCAAGGTCGATCCATTGGTGGCCCTGCGCTACGAATAGCCGAAGAGCCCTAATGCCATAAGTCATCTGGCGGCTTGGATTCCCTGCTTGTATGATTGCGCTCTATGAGCTCATCCACCACTCAAGTCCAGGCCGGACGCGACGCAAAAACACGGGCGCAAAAGAAAATTGCCGTACTGGGCTGCGGCAAGATGGGAACAATCTTGCTGGAGTCTTTTCTCGAACGGAAGCTGGTCACTCCGGAGGAAGCCGTCGCTACCGTTCAGCACGGCGAGCGCAGCCAGGAGTTGTCACGTGAACTGAGCGGCGTTCCAGTTGGCACAGACAACCGCGCTGCGGTCGCAGGTGCGGAGATCATTTTGCTGTGCGTTAAGCCGCAGGTGCTGGGCCAGTTGCTGGAAGAGATTGCTCCCGCGCTTTCACCCACAACGCTGGTGATCTCGATTGCTGCTTCCACCACGACGAGCTTCATCCAGCAAAAATTGGGAAAGAATATTCCAGTAGTCCGGGCCATGCCCAACACGCCGGCCATGGTAGGCGCAGCAATGACGGCTGTTTGCGCCGGCCCGGCGGCAACGGCCCAGCATCTGGAAACGGCGAAACATCTGTTTGAAAGCGTAGGCCGCGCCCTTGTCGTCGATGAAAAACATATGGACGCCATCACAGCCCTTTCAGCCAGCGGCCCAGCCTTTGTTTTCGTGATTTTGGAATCGCTGGCCGAAGCTGGCGTAAAAGTTGGCTTGCCGCGTGAGATGGCTACAACGCTGGCCGCCCAGACGCTTTATGGCTCAGCCCAACTAGCTCTCGAAACCGGCCATCATCCTGCGTTGCTCAAAGACGCCGTCACTACTCCCGCTGGCTGCACCATCGAGGGTCTTATGGAACTGGAAAAAGGCGGCTTGCGCGTGACTCTGATGAATGCCGTGATCAAAACGACGATCAGGGCAAGAGAGTTGATGACAAGCTGATCCTGAAATCCCGAGCATGGCGAGGGATCCCTATGGCAAAAAAGAAGCTTCACGATGCATGCGAGGTTTGCTTTAGCCAAGAGCCAAAGGCCAAGAGCTTGCTAGAGGAACGGCTAGACTAGGGCGCTGAATCTGAGATTGCCGCTTCCAGATAGTTGATGTAGACTAAAAACCGATGTTACTTTCTGTCTCCAACATGGCCATGTGCTGTCGCGCGATGGCTATGTGTGTATTCACGCTGAGGCAGAAAGGTTCATAGCAGTTTTATTCAGCAATTATGGACCCGCTGCCTCAGGGCAGCGGGTTTTTTAGTTTTTGGCCGGAAAGTTCTGAAGATGCGATTCAGGACCAACACGCTGGGGGAGCGAAAAATGAGTACTAACCTGAGATACGAATTGCGATGTCGTGAATGCCAGAGCACCTGGGGCAATCAGCCGATTTCTTTTTGCCAGAACTGCTTCGCGCCTCTGGAAGTGGCTTATGACTGGGATCGCATCCGCAAAGAAATCAGCAAAGACAAAATCGGCGGCCGCGCGACAAATCTGTGGCGCTATAAAGAGCTGCTGCCTCTGCCGGAAAACTATGATGGTTCAACACCTGCTGGATTTACACCTCTATTGAAAGCTACCAAGCTGGGCGAAAAGCTCCGCAGCCGCTCCGTCTACATCAAGAACGATGCTGTCTGCTTCCCTACGCTCAGCTTCAAAGATCGTGTGGTCGCGGTGGCGCTCACGCAAGCGCGTAATTTCGGCTTCGATGTTGTCAGTTGCTCCTCCACCGGCAATCTGGCCAATGCGGTCGCGGCACAGGCCGCGCGCTCTGGCTTAAAGGCCTGCATCTTTATTCCCGCCGACCTGGAGCCGGCAAAAGTCCTGGGTACGCAGGTCTATGGAGCGCAGATCGTCCGTATAGACGGCAATTACGATCATGTGAACCGACTCTGCTCGCAGATTGCGGACAAGCATCGCTGGGGCTTCGTCAACGTAAACCTGCGGCCTTACTATGCTGAAGGTTCGAAGACGGTGGGTTATGAGATCGCCGAGCAACTGGGCTGGCGTTTGCCTGACAGTATCGTTGTCCCGATGGCCGGCGGGTCGCTGATCACAAAAATTTACAAGGCTTTTAAAGAACTCATCAACCTTGGCTTTGTTGAAGAAAAGCAGGTCAAATTCTTTGGCGCGCAAGCCACCGGGTGCAGCCCCATCAGCGTGGCCGTGAAAGCCGGACGCCATGAGATTGAGCCGCAGAAGCCACAGACAATCGCACGCTCGCTTGCTATCGGAAATCCTGCTGACGGCTTCTATGCCGCCAAGACTATTCTCGGCAGCGGCGGCTGGGCGGAAGACGCCAGCGATTCTGAGATCGTTGAAGCCATGACTTTGTTGGCGGAAAGCGAAGGCGTCTTCACCGAAACCGCCGGCGGCGTCACGGTGGCTGCGGCCCGCAAACTCTACGCCCAGGGGCGTATCTGTCCGGATGAGACGACTGTCCTCTGCATCACGGGCAATGGCCTTAAGACAACAGACGCTCTTGCAGGTAAATTCGATTCCGTTGAGCCGATTCCTCCGAAGCTCGCTGCGTTCGAACAATTTCTTGAAACTCAATTCGCTGGCGCACGCACTGCTGGCAAAGGAGCTGCTTAAATGAGCGTTAAAGTTTCCATTCCCAGCGCGTTTCGCCGCCACACCGCGGGCGCTGATCATTGCGATTGTGAAGGCGCTGACCTGGCTGGATTGTTGGATTCGCTGGGCAGCCGCTTTCCTGAGCTCAAGCCCCACCTGCGCGATGAACAGGGTAACGTTCGTCGCTTCCTGAATATTTACGTCAACGATGAAGACATTCGCTTCCTTGGCAAAGACTACAAATTCAAAGAAGGCGATGAGGTAACGCTGGTGCCGTCGATCGCTGGAGGATAGTTTTTCATCCCGAGCACAGCGAAGAGCCATATGGCTACCCCGCCGGGTCAGATAGCGAGCTGGATTAATTAACCCAAACCTGGATGAATCGGGGATCTGTCGTGCTGGTAGGGATCTCTGGCTTCTCTCGATATTTTGGAAAGAAAATCTCCGTGCCTTTGTGGTGAATGTTCAGCAGCCACCTCACCCACAATCAGCATTGCAGGCGCAGAAATCCCTTTGGCTGATGCCAGCTCTTGAAGAGTCAAATAGCGCACTTCTTCGTTCTTCCGGCCCGCATTGGAAACCACTGCGCATGGAGTCCCAGGCTGGTGTCCTGATTCCAGCAATCCTTGCACAGTCTTGGAGTAGTCAGGACCTGGCATATAAAGCGCGTACGTAGAACGCTCGGGTTCCACGGTTTTACTCAGCGATTCATTGCGGCAATTATGTGCCGTGACCACCACCAGAGCTGAAGCTGTACGACGGTCCGTAAGCGTGATTTTCGCCGACGCCGCAGCGGCGCTAGCGGCGGTGATGCCCGGAACAATTTCAAATTCAACTCCAGCACGGTGCAATGCATCCAGTTCTTCACCCAATCTGCCGAAAACCGCAGGGTCGCCCGACTTAAGCCGCACGATTGTCTGCGCTTCCGTCTCACGGGCATGCCACACCATCAGCGCATTGATCTGCTCCTGGCTTCGACTGCGCTGCCCACAACGCTTGCCCACGTTGATCACCTGAGCTGAAGCCGGGCAGAGATCAAGAATCTCCTGCGGCACCAGATCGTCATGCAGCACTACCTCCGCTGCGCACAGCAGTGTAGCCGCGCGCACGGTCAACAGGTCGGCCGCACCAGGGCCGGCGCCCACAATGTAGACTTTCTTTCCCATTACTTACGCACTTTTCTGACGGCTGATGAAACCGCCTTCGCTCCACTCTTCCACAGCGTCAACCAGGCGGTGCAGCAACTGGTCAGCATTGCCGATCATGTTCAGTCCTTCATGCTGATGCTCTTTCAGCGCGTGTCTCAGCTTGGTTTCCAGATCTGATTTTCTCAAGTGGTCCATGGTTCCCTCCTGTGTTTAATTCTAAAGTACGGTTTGAAAACTTTCCCGGCTTGCAGAGCGCCAGCAGATGCAGCAGTTCCTTGCGGCGTTCACTGCGCGGCAAAGCACCGCGGATTGCCTGCCGCATGCGCCCCAGCCACCCAATCCATGATTCATACTCCGGACCGAATTCCTTTTCAAGCTTTTTACGCACATATTGGCTCAATGCCGGACTATTCCCATTTGTGGAAATTGCAATTTGGAACTCGCCACGGTTGACCACCGCGGGCGCGTAAAAATCGCAATACCCAGGATCATCTACCGCATTCGCCAGGGCCCCATTTTCACGCGCTTCCTGATAGACGGTACGATTGGTCTCTTCAGAATCCGTGCAGGCAATCACCAGAAAATAACCGCGAGTCATCCCAGGACGAAATTCGATACCTTGATATTTGATACGGCCCTGGTGCGCCCACAAGCGGATGCGTGGTGTTATCCGCGGCGCCACCACTGTAACGTCTGTCGCCGAGCGCAGCACCGCTTCTATCTTTTGCTCGGCAATCAGTCCCCCGCCCACGATCAGCACCTTGTGCCCCTCAAGCTTTAAAAATATCGGATAAAGGGACATGGCTATCCTTCCACTCCATGCGGCACCCTGCCCGGTGAAGGATCGCGCAATACTGGCGGCAAGTCATGCCCGGCAAGAAACGTTCGGAGGGCCGTTTCCGAATGGCGCGCAAAAAACTGCCGCAGGTTTTCTCCGCTACGTCGCTCCTCAAGATAGCTACGGAGCAGACGCTCAATGGCATCCGGCGCTTCGCTTGCCGCGCAACGATATCCCACCGGACGGCCAAAGCCGGCGTGCTGACCCACCGCACCGCCAAGGCAGAAGTAGTAAGCGTCCTGAATGCGGCCGGCGATCTTGAGCTTCTTCCCTTCCAGGCCGATATCTGCAATGCGATGCTGGCCGCAACTGTTCGGGCATCCGGTCACGTTGAGCTTTAATTGCTCATCAAACTCCGGAATGCGCTCTTCCAACTCCTCAACCAGCCATCGGGTGAAAGCTTTTGTTTCAGTGATCGCAAGCTTGCAAAACTCACTGCCGGTGCAAGCCACAGCGCCACGCCAAAAAGGCGAGGCCGTAACATGCAGCCCCGCAGTTTCCAGGCCAAGAGTCACGGCTACAGTGCTTGCTCGCGGCACGTTCACAATCACCAGATTTTGCGTATTTGTGGTGCGAAGCTCACCGTTCCCATAGCGCTCGGCCAGATCCGCTGCCGCCCACAGTTGCTGCGGATTGAGGCGACCGCGCAGCACTGCCGCGCCCACATAAAAAAGATCCGGCTGTTTTTGTCGATGCACGCCAACATGGTCACGGAACACATCGTCAGGCTGTTGCTCCAGAACTCCTGGCTCCAGCTTGTATCCCAGTTTGCGCTCCAGTTCCTGCAAGAATGATTCAGCCGTCCATCCATGTTGAAGGAATAAATACTTCAACCGAGCGCGCTCACGATTTTCCCGCAAACCATCTGCATCACGAAAGATTTCAGCTACGGCCTTGCTGACCGAAATGACCTGCTCCCAGCGCACAAATGCACTGAGCCGGACCGCTAAATGCGGTTCGGTGGAAAGCCCTCCGCCCACACGGATGGAAAATCCGATCTCATTCTTTCCCGCGATCTCGCGGACCGCTGGCGTGAAGGCCAGATCATTGATCTCAGGATAGGAGCACCAATCCTGGCAGCCGCTGATGCTGATCTTGAATTTGCGCGGCAGGTTATAAAACTCAGGATTGTCGATGAGCAGCTGTGTGACTTCATCGACTAGCGGCGATGCGTCGCACAACTCATGCGCGTTCAGCCCGGCGAGAGGGCAGCCCGTGACGTTTCGCGTCACGTCGCCGCATGTCGCCATTGAGGTAAGGCCGCAATCGAACAAAGCTTGCAGTACGTCCGGAAGATCTTTGATGGTGATCCAATGAAGCTGTATGTTCTGCCGGACAGTGATATCTGCAATGCCGCCCGCATACTTTTCCGTAAGAGCGGCGATAACACGTAACTGCCTGGCGTTCACAAAACCATTGGACAAACGAATGCGCAGCATGAAGTACGGCGTAGTGCGGCCTTCGCCTCCAACGCCTCCAACTGCGCCGGCGCCATCTCCCTGCGTATAAACACCCCACCAGCGGAAATAGGTCTTGATCCAGGCATCTGGAACCGCAGATAAACCCTTGCTGGCAAACTGCCGGATCTCTTCAAGGCACTCCCATGGATTCTTCTCCAGCTTCAGGCGCTCTGCCCGCTGGGCTTTGGTTTCCTTGAGGGTCATGGTGGTTACCGCGCTCATAATCTTTTAGAATCCTGATCTTTAGAATCCTGCTCGCAAAAATCCAATGATCGCAAAAGCAGAAGGCCCATCGTCTCTGACGATGGGCCTGTTTCCTAAATTTAAATGCGGATTAGGTAACAGTTTCTCCAGCCAGAGACACGGCGGTCGCCTTGCGACAACACATACACATGCTCTGTGGAATAACTGTCATGGAAAGAAAGTATACGTGAGTAAGCTTAGGTGTCAAGGCTAACCTACAAGTATTCATGCTTTATTCATACAGTATTGCTCGATTGCCCAGCTATAAGTGCTCAGATGAGTTTCAGAATGGGACCGATTCATTTCTTTTTTTCAATGCAGCTCTGCCCCAGGTTTCGAAGCAGATGGACCACCTGTAAGGGGGTAGTGGATCAATTTAGATTAGAGAGAATTAAAGTATCCCTCCATTTTCTCAAATTCGCCATGATGAGAACGCGGGCTCGTTTACGCCCTTCGAGATGACGGTCAGAGGGCCTAATAAAGCACTGAAAAGCTCAAACTAAGCCACTGCCCGTTACTTAAGATTCTTGACTCTGCCTGTAAATCCGGGCTATAGTGCCATTTCATGCAGGTTCGCCAGAACATCATCGCGATGGCTATGTGTTTGACAACAACAAGCACATGCACACCTATGCGAAATTCAGGCGAGCCGTCAGCGTAACGAAGAGCAATCATAAGTTCCTGACCCACTCGCCGAAGCGAGTGGGTTTTTGCTTTCAGGCGGGACAATTTGATTATGAGTCCATCAGATTCACACAATACGGGGCACGGCTGGCGCGTGGTAGTACCTGCCACTTCCGCCAACCTGGGCTGCGCTTTTGATTGCGGCGGGCTGGCGCTAAGGATCTATTTAAGAGCGCTCTTTGTCCCTTCCGCCACCGCGGGGCTAAGTCTCGAGTATCAGGGAAAAACGCCTGAACGCTTCCCCATGCAAAGTTCAAACCTGGTCCTGCATGCGCTGCGATTTGCGGCAGAGTGCCTGGACGCTCCTCCGCCCACGGGCCACGTGGCTGTTGAAAGCGAGATTCCCATCGGCGTGGGACTTGGAAGCAGCGCAGCCGCCGTAATTGCCGGCCTATTGCTCGGAGTCCAACATAGCGGGAAGCAAGTTGCTCCGGAATTGCTCTTGCGCTGGGCGGAAGAGATTGAAGGCCACATTGATAATGCCGCCGCTGCTTACCATGGTGGTTTGGTACTGGCGCTCTCCAACAATGTTGAGCGGGTAGTAGTGGCAAAGACCAACTTTCCTGAGAGTATCCGGCTGGTAATCGTCACTCCGTCAATCACTGTGCCAACGCACCAGGCGCGAGAGGTGCTGCCCAAAAAGTATGATCGTGCCGATGTTCTGCATACCTTGCAGCGCACTTCCTTCCTGGCTGCCACCTGCTTCTCAGGAAACTTTGAGCTCTTTCCAGAGCTGTTCCAGGACAAGTTGCATCAGCCATTCCGTCAACAACTGGTTCCCGGAATGGATCAATGCCTGGATTTGCGGTTTCCCGGCTTGCTTGGAGTGGCAATCAGCGGGTCGGGTTCGTCTGTGATTGCATTTACCACGAGTGGAGAGATGCAAGTGGCGGAAGAATTGCAGAGACTCTTTGCCGAAAAGGGTGTGCAGACAGAAGCAATGTTTACCACGGCCGACAATAGAGGCGCAGGAGTAACACGCGAACTAGTGCCTCTAGTGGAACGACTTGGAGCAGTTTTGCAGAAGTTGGAGAAATAGTGATGCACGGGAATCGTTTGATCATCATGAAATTTGGCGGCACGTCCGTAGGCAATGCAGAGAGGTTCCGCCAGTGCGCCGCCATCGTTGGCGATGCGGCTAAACGTGACCGGATTGTAGTGGTAGTTTCAGCCATGGCGGGCGTGACCGACCTGATTTTCAAAACGATTGAAGCGGCCCGGCATGGCGATGCCTCTGCAACGCATGCGCATCTGCAAAAGTTTGAGGGCGTTCACCGGCAACTGATCGTAAACCTGCTTGAACCGCAACACCATGCCGCGGCAAACGCTTATCTGGCTGAAGTAATTGCACACCTGCAAAATGCCTGTACCGCGCTCTCTGCGTTGCGGTCAGATATATCTGCGCAGACCGCCGACTCTTTAGTTGCATTGGGAGAGCGGGTTTCAGCCTGGGCGATGGCCGGTTACCTGCAGCAATTGGGAACGCATGCTGAGTTTGTGCGCGCTGAAAACGTCATCGTAACGGACAGCAATTTTGGCAATGCCGCGCCGGATAGCGACGCCACCAGCAAGCAGTGTAAGCAATCATTGCTTCCATTGCTTGATCGCGGCATTGTGCCCGTCGTCGCCGGATATAGCGGCGCGGATTTGCAAGGCAGATCAACTACGCTGGGCCGCGGAGGCTCCGATTATTCCGCGACTATCATTGGAGCGGCTTCCGGCGCAGATGAAGTCTGGATCTGGACCGATGTCGACGGCGTGCTCACCGCCGATCCGCGTATTTGTCCTGACGCCACTACTCTGCCGGAAATCAGCTTTGAAGAGGCAATTGAACTGGCATACTACGGCGCGAAGGTGATTCATCCGAAAGCCGCGTACCCTGCGACCGAAGCCGGTTTTCCTGTCTGGATCAAGAATTCATTCCGCCCTGAAGTTGCCGGAACCAAGATCACGCATGATGCCAAACCAGCTAACTCTCCGGTCAAGTCAGTGACTTCAGTAAAAGACGCCACGCTCATCTCATTGTTTACGCGGCGTGACGTTCACCCCGTGGACCTTTGGGGAAGGCTTTTTCTTCGTCTGGGTCAGGAACAGATTGAAGTTCTGTTTGCGACGCAATCTTCGCCGGAGCATGCGTTGGGGTTGGTCCTACGCAAAACCGATGCGGTGCGCGTGCTTCAATTGATCCATTCCATTTTCCGAATTGAGCTCGCGCAAGGTGTACTGCTTCCCGCTGAGGTCAATAATGAAATTGCGGTCGTGGCCGTCCTGGGGGAATCGATGAAAGGGACCTGCGGTATTCTGGGCCGGGTTTTCTCCGCGGTGGCCCGCTGTGATGTGAGTGTAATCGCGGTGGCGCAGGGGGCCAGTGAGTTGAGCATCTGCTTTGCTGTATCGGCTGCGCGCAGCGCTGAAATAGTCCGTGCCGTGCACGATGAATTTTGCCAACCTGCGGGAGCGAACATACCTGTGTGCCTGCGCCCCAGTGCTTCCATAGCAACGGGGACGCAATGAGTACTGTGCCAGTCAATCCGCAGGTCGCCTCACACGTTCTGCGTTGCGTCCACTGTAGCAAAGTGCAGGAGACTGCGGATCGAATGTTCCGCTGTACCGAATGCTCGGAACTACTGGAGGTAGTTTATCCGGAATGGGCGTCGGCGCCGCCGGGGTTCGCGCTACGACTGAAAGAAATCTGGCGCGAGCGGCGGGGATCGTCACTGCCGGAAAATGCCAGCGGCGTTTGGCGTTTCCGCGAACTGTTGCCGCAAGTCGATCGCCAACACATGGTCACGATGTGTGAAGGCAACACCCCTTTGGTCCCGCTTAAAAAAGTCGCCCGCGAACTTCGATTGCCTAACCTGCTGGTGAAACATCAAGGCATGAATCCCACAGGATCATTTAAGGACACAGGTATTTCCGCAGCTATCACTATGGCAAAGGCTGAAGGATTTTCATGGGTTTGCTGCGCTTCCACGGGGAATACGTCAGCCTCCGTCGCCGCTTACGCCTCCCGCGCAGAGATGAAAAGCATTGTCCTTTTGCCTGCGGGGCAGGTTGCGGCTGGAAAGCTGGCGCAAGCGCTGGAGTACGGAGCAAATGTTTTGCAGCTGCGCACGGACTTTGATGGCTGCCTGAGAGTTCTGCATGAAGTTGTACGTAAGTTCTCCGCATATCTGCTGAATTCGCTGAACCCCTATCGCCTTGAAGGACAGAAGACGGTGGCATTCGAATTAATGGAGCAACTCGATTGGCGAGTTCCTGAGCATGTAATTGTCCCCGGAGGAAATCTGGGGAATAGTTCAGCCTTGGGCAAGGGCTTTATAGAGCTACGCGATCTTGGTCTCATCAAATCGCTACCGAAGATTTCCATTATTCAGGCAGCCGGAGCCAATCCGCTCGTCCGGACCATGCGAGAAAACGGCGGCATAGAACTCATTCGCGTAACGCCTGAGACCAGGGCTACGGCCATCCGAATCGGCAATCCGGCGTCCTGGCGAAAAGCAGTAACCGTGCTGAAGAACACAGGCGGTATGTGTGAAGAAGTCACTGAAAAAGAGATCGCGCAGGCCAAGGCAGAGCTGGGCGCGGAAGGCATCGGGTGCGAACCTGCGTCGGCAGCGACTCTGGCTGGGCTGAAAAAACTGGTGGCGGCAAGATTTGTAAAGTCCCCGGATACAGTCGTCCTGGTCCTGACGGGCCACATGTTGAAGGACGTTGATTACATGAAGCAGTTGCCGGGACAAAATCTGCTTGGCCCCATGGAGGCAGACGGTGACGCTGTGATCAGGACCTTGGAGCAAATCTATGCCCAGCATTGAAGATGCAGTAGAAAAAAGGAAATCATCCAGACGCGGCGCAGAGCAGGTGCGGGTGGGGATTGTTGGCTATGGCACCGTAGGTCGCGCCACGGCTGAGATTCTTTCCAGCCATGTAGAAGAGATCAGCCAGAAAACCGGAGGCATTTCAATTGTCGTTACACGAATCTGCCGCAAGAGGCCGCGCGCTGCTGAATTGGGCGTAAATGGAATCACTGTAGTTTCTGACTGGCGGCAGGTGGCCACCGCTGACGATGTGGATATTGTGGTTGAAGCTATAGGTGGAACGTCTGTTGCACGTGACGTAGTACGCACAAGTTTGGAACATGGAAAAGCCGTGGTCACGGCGAACAAAGCTTTGATTGCTTTGCATGGGAATGAACTGTTTGCGTTGGCACAAGAAAAAAGCCTTCCGATAGGAATTGAAGCCACGGTTGCCGGCGGCGTGCCGGTAATCCGTGCAATTTCTGAAGCGCTGGCGGCAGACCGCATTCTGGCCGTTTATGGAATTGTGAACGGCACTTGTAATTACATTCTCACGCAGATGGAGCAGCACGGCATTGAATTTGCGCACGCATTGGAGCAGGCACAGGCTGCAGGCTATGCTGAAGCTGATTCCAGCCTGGATATCGATGGCCTGGATGCGCGCGACAAGATCGCCATCCTGGCGCGAATCGCTTTTGGCCATTCCGTGCAGGCATCGGAAATTCCTGTCACGGGTATTCGCAACATTACATCCGTCGATTTCCATTATGCGCATCGACTGAACTCGACGATCCGTCTTGTGGCGTCCGCTGAGCGGGCGGATGGAGGCGTTCACATTGCGGTGCAGCCCTGGTTGGAGCCCCGCGACTCAATGCTGGCCAAGGCCGCTGGGGCAAACAACGCTATTTTTATTGCCGGCGAAAGCGTCGGCACGCAGATGCTTTACGGACGCGGCGCGGGCGGCAGCGCTACCGGAACGGCGGTGCTTTCAGACGTTCTACAGATTGCACGGCAAATTGCTCGTGGACAAACAGAGAGCAGCCTGCTCGACGGGTTTCATCGCGCAGAGCCGTTGCATCCGCTGCCCCGTCCGAATCCCGTGAGCTGGTTCCTGCGGCTTACAATCAATGACCAACCGGGTATCCTTGCGCGCACGGCAGAGGCCATTGCGCGCGAAGGAATCAACATTGATTCTGTTATTCAGGAGCCCAACATGAGCAAAGACAGGCTTTCATTCGTGATCACGCTGGAACCAACGTTAGAAACAACCGTCCAGCGAGCCGTGGAAGAGATTAATCGCTTTGAATTCATGAGGGCCCCAGTGCTCCTGCTGCCGATGATCTCTCCAGCCGAAGAACACGTTTAGGGCTGGTTATTCATTTACCAAATCCACTTGGTTCGGGCTCCGCCGAGCCGTCAGCGCGCGGATCAGAAGCGGCCCAATTCATTCCTGTCTTTGAGTTGTGCATCACCGCCTGGCCGCGTCCCATAAGCGCTGTGTAATCGCCACGGACAATCAGGTTGTGGCCCTTCTGCCGCAATGCCTGGATCACATCCGGCGCAACTCGCGACTCAATCAAAATATCGCAACTCACCTCACCACTGGTGACGGTAAAGCGCGGGGACTCAAGGGCACCCTGAATATTCATTCCGTAATCCACCAGATTGGAAACGAACTGTGCATGCGCCAGCGGTTGATTGGCGCCACCCATAATGCCAAAACCGATGTGCACGTCACCACGCTCCATGAAAGCCGGAATAATAGTGTGGAAAGGGCGCTTTCGCGGCTGCAGAGCGTTGGGATGGGAAGGATCCAGCGAAAATAAAGCGCCCCGGTTCTGTAGCGCAAAGCCCATGCCATTTACCACCACGCCGGAACCGAAAGCCGAATAATTGCTTTGAATCAGCGACGCGATGTTCCCTTCTTTATCAACGGCGGCCAGATATGTGGTGTCGCTGGAGGCTGGATGTCCAGCGCCGGGATTGCAATTGGCTTTTTCGGGGTTAATTTTTGCGGCCCGCTCTTTCGCGTATCCCTTGTCCAGCAAACCAGTCACTGGGACCGCCGCGAAACGCTGATCGGCATTGTAGCGATAGAGATCGGCATAGGCGAGCTTCATGGCCTCGATTTTCTTGTGCAGTTCTACCGCGCCTTTTGGGCCGTCTTTATCAGGCGTAAAAGTCTCCATGATATTGAGCATTTCCAGAGCGGCCATGCCCTGCACGTTCGGCGGAAGCTCATAAATCTTCCAGCCACGATAGGTAGTTGAAATGGGCTCAACCCATTCGGCGGAAAAATCCGCCAGGTCCTGCAGTTCCATGGTTCCACCCATTGCAGCAGAAGTGCTCACAATGGCCTGGGCGATTTCACCTTTGTAAAAAACATCGCGGCCTTTTTCAGCAATCAGGCGCAATGATTTTGCGATGTCAGGATTGCTGAATGTTGCCCCTAGCTCCGGAACCTTCCCGCCGGGAAGAAAGACCCTTTTTGCTTCTGCGGTTTTGCCGAGCTTGCCTTCTTCAGCGGCCCAATAATCCTGAATGATTTCCGGCACTGCATAGCCGTGCTCAGCGTAAAAAATTGCCGGGGTGAACAGGTCCTTCCACGGCAGCCGTCCAAAACGCTTATGCGCTTGGCTCCAACCATCCACGGCGCCGGGAACGGTAACAGTATGGATGCCATCGTGCGGCATGGCAGTTATGCCATGCTTGTTCAGGAATTCGATGGTCAGCTTTCGTGGGGCCCAGCCACTGGCGTTCAGGCCATAGAGCTTTCCGGCTTTCGCGTCCCAATAAATCAGGAAAAGATCGCCGCCGATTCCATTCATCATGGGCTCAGTCACGCCGAGAACGGCATTTGCGGCAATGGCTGCGTCAATGGCGGAACCGCCATGAGCAAGAGTCTGCGCGCCGGCCTGCGAAGCCAGATAATGGCTTGTAGCCACAATGCCCCGGTCCGTCATCACAATTGAACGGCCGTAGGAACGGTCTTGAGTGGAAGCCCTGTAGGTCATGAAGAGAACCAAAATGGAGAGAAGAATTCCGCGCAACTTGCACCTCTGATTGCCGCTGAGCGATGAATTATATCCGAGCATCGCCAGTTATTAAGTCTTCTTCTTCCAATTCTTCCAACTGAATCTCCGTCCAATAATCCCTTTGATAATAAGGTGGTCCGTAGACCGCGTTACGCCCCATCCCACTCCGAAATTAACTTCCCAGTCCGGCGAGACGTTCAGATCAATAGAGGGAACGAACTGCTGTTGCTGCTCCGCCACGGAATCAAAGTTGCCGATTGGGCCCAGGGACCCGTAATACTCCAGCCCGCCAGCCACGACTTTGGAAAAATCATAAGACAGTTTTGCGTTGGGAGAAAATTCAAAACCCTGGCTGACATTATCTCCGTGCAAGGATTTATCGACAGTGGGATTGAAAGAGAGGTACCAGGGTCCGATCTTCTTATCAATGATGGGACGTATCTCCCATGTCCATGTGTCAGGCGAAAAGCTGTGCCGCTGATAGCCAATTTCATTTGAAAGGCTCAGGCCCACTGGCCAATGCCACTTCTCGGGAATGCGGAAACGGGGACGTATATGGTCACCCACCCAGTCCCAGCCGTCACCCGAGCGGGCGCTGGTAAAGATATAAAAGCCGGTCTCAAACCAGTCATTCCATCCCTGAGTGATCTCAATGGTTTCATGCATGGCATGATTGGTGGGACGGACGCCATCTACCACATTTTTTTCGCCTTGAGCCGTCCAGTTTGTATGGAATTCCACCATGGTGCTGTGAGGCTCGACCGTGTCGGCGCCATAGACCTGGATCTCATAGTTATCCTGCGCAATCAATTGAACTGGGCACAGGCATGCCGCCGCAATAATAAACAGACCCACTTTCGCGATCATTTCACCACCTGGCAAAAGTAATGCACAGAAGATCGGTTATAGACGTTTACGACGGCAAACTCAAACTTGCCGGAGCCGCACGTTGACCGTCTTAAAGGCTGCGAAATTGCGGTCAGCAAATAAAGGGGGCCGCTCGGTAGCGGCCCCCTTTATACCTTTTCTCTACCTGCCTCTTTTACTTTCAGGCTGCTTTGGCAGCTCTTTTTCTTTCAGCCCAGCGCTTTTTCATCATGTCTGAAATGCGCTTTTTAGCCGCCGCGCTTAAATGCCGGCGTCCGCGCCTGCCGCCACCTACTGCGGCAATGCCACGACGGCCATTCATCGAGCCACGAAGAGCCGAAATAGCCTGCTCCAGGCGGTCTCTTTCCGCTTCTAGTTCTGAGATGATCTGCTGCGTATCCATATAGCTCCTTCCGATGAGCATGCTATCAGCGGAGAATCTATCCTGCAAGGCGAAATAGCTAGCAATTACATTAGAGTGCTTGATAGTTTCTTTTGCGCCGTCTCCTACTTGTGAACTAGCTTTCACTCGAATATAAGAAAAGCGATGACCATTAAGTTTTCATGGCAAATTTTCTCATTTCCTTTTGCAGTTCGGGCCTTAAAGAATATGTATAGTTGCTACGCCAATCCTGCTCTGCTGCTCGTCACTTATGCCGAAGTCGGTTGTTTCCCCAGAGCAAAATTAAAACTTTCTGGAAACCCAATGCACCTGAAACGCTTTTTGGATGGAAATCCACCATCTGCTTATCTTATCTGGCTGCTTGGAGAATCACCCTTCCTGTGATTACCAGCACGCGACAAAAAGCTGCGGCGAACATATCCTAAAAAAAACAGTTTCTATCTATCGCCAGGCGAGCTAACGATTGAATTTGGATGGGAGGCAATACTCAAACGGATAGATGCTGGGCGCTCCATGACGCGAACTGTACCAGACGTATATCCTATGGATTCAAGCGCTAAATCCTATCCTTACCATGAAGCAATATTAACTCTTATGCAGAGTTGCAGCCTGGGTATAAGCAAATGGAACAACGATTCTTTTTATGCAGCACATCGCTATACGAGCCTTAGACGAGTGGTAACACACGGCCAAGAGACCGGTGCAAGAATCTAGCTGGGGAAATGGAAGTGAACATCGTGCTTGGATGGAATGGCTACTCCGTTCCGTGTTGCCGGATGAAAGCGCCAATCTCGCAGCACTGCTATGACGCGATCATCCACCTGATGCCCAAGCCCTTGAAGCAGGCGCTCTTCTACCACCGCACCCTGTGCATCGATCGTAATTTCCACGACTACATCGCCCTGAATGCCGCTGGGAAGTTCTGATCGAGGGATTTTGAGGTCCTGGAAGGCAACAGGCAGCGCCGGTTTCACTTCGTCGCCGTTTGTGAGGCCATCGTATGCTGAGCCATTCTCAGAACCTGCTTCGGCTGGATTCGGCGTCTTGTCTGCTTCTTCGATCACATTGCTGCGCTTGCGGAGCTTTGCTTTTTGAGGCTTCTTTCGCGCAGGAACCGGCAGCGACAGCAAAGGCGGCTTGCTGGCACTTGCTATCTCAATGTCGGCAGGAACATACAGAACCATGGATGAAGGAGTCGAACTACCGTCTTCGCCTTGCGCAATGAAGGCGGGCTTTACAAAGATAGGACCGGCAGGCCAGCAAAGCGCGATCACCACTAATAAATGGATTACCGAAGAAATGCCGATAGAAAAACTCCAGCGACGCCGCCGAGGAAGCTGACTCTGCGCCAGAGTATTCCATTCATGCCGGTCTTGTTCGAAAGAGAGATCCATTGCCCTATCCGTTAGACGCCCACTCTATTTTAGTGTTATCAACGGATGGTAAAATACAAAAGTGCCAAGGGTTTTAGGTAAGGCGAAGAATTAGAGTATAGAAGAAGATTGTGGATAGGCTAAACACATCTATAAGCTGTCAATGGCGGCCCTGAGTTCGCGCACGCTGCTTTCCTTAACCACCGCGTGCTGGTATTCGCTATTGCTGAGCGTACCCATTTCAATCTTCTGGTTGCGAAACTTCATGGTGCTGGTAACGGTGGTGCCCAGGCCGGCATGGACCTCAGTGGCATTGGAATAGCCAAGAACTGCTTTTACATTCGCAATGGAAAGCTCGCCACACACCATGACGGAAATTCGACTGCCTGCTTGCTCTACCAAATTCTTCAGGGTAGGCATTGCGTCCACAGCGCTCCGCTTGCTGCCAGAGGTCAAAACGCGGTCCACACCAACATCTACCAGGTCTTCCAAAGCCTGCTCCAGGTCGCAAGACATATCAAACGCGCGATGGCATGTGACTTTGAGGGGGTGCGCCATCTCAGTCAACTGGCGCATCCGGTCTTTATCCACCTGGCCATCGGTATTCAGGATGCCGAAGACAACGCCGTTTGCGCCGAGCTGTTTTGCGATGAGGATGTCACGCTGCATGATGCCGAATTCATCCGCGCTGTAACAGAAATCCCCACCGCGCGGCCGAATCATTACCTGCAGGCCGACTTCAATCTTTTTGCGCACTGCGGCAATCATGCCTGCGCTAGGCGTGGTACCGCCTTCAGGAAGGCCGGCACACAGCTCAACGCGGTCGGCGCCGCCGCGCTCTGAATTTGCAGCGGACTCCAAGGAGTCAATGCATATTTCCAGCAGGATTTTGCCGGAACGAATTTGCGGTTGAGCTACCACACGCGGCAACGATTCTGGCTGACCATGGGCTGACCGGCTTTGCAACTGAATGCCTGCTGGAATTCAGGCAGGTTCACCATCAGGCCGTTTACGCGATATTTGCCCGGAGAGTGCTCATTGGTGATGGCGTTGGCGCGCAAGTTTTCCGGACGATCGTTCTCGCAGGCCCATTGCGCGTAGCCGATAAAGAATCGCTGGTCTGGCGTAAAGCCCTCGCGATTTTCCAGCTGCTTGCCTTGCGTGTCCATTTTCCAGGCCATATACGCGAGGATCAGACCACCCAGGTCGGCCACGTCTTCGCCTTCAGTCAGCTTGCTGTTGATCTTTGTGTCGTCAACGATCGTGTATTGCGCATATTGGTCCACAATGCATTGCGCGCGCTTTTCAAACTGCGCGCCATCTTCCTTGGTCCACCAATCGCGCAGATTGCCCTTGGCGTCAAACTGGCGTCCCTGATCATCGAAGCCGTGCGTCAATTCATGGCCAATGGTGCCGCCGGTGTTCCCGTAATTAGGAGCATCGTCCATCTTGGGATCGTAGAGCGGCGGCTGCAGGACTCCTGCGGGAAAATTAATGTCATTCATCTGCGGATTGTAATAAGCATTCACCGTTGGCGGAGTCATGCCCCATTCTCCGCGGTCCAGAGGTTTTCCAATCTTCGCTAGCTGGCGTCTTGACTCAAATGTGGTGGCGCGATGAACGTTGCCCACAAAATCATCGCGTTTGATATCCACTGAGCTGTAGTCGCGCCACTTGTTCGGATAGCCGATTTTGTTTACCACAGAGTTCAACTTCTCCAGAGCCTGCTTCTTCGTTTCAGGTCCCATCCATGTGAGCTGTTTGATGTCGTCTTCCATTGCCTGCTCAATCAGCTTGGTCATTTTCAGCGTGCTCTGCTTGGTTTCCTGGCTGAAAGCGCGGTTTACGAATTCCTGGCCCAGAGCTTCTCCCAACTGGCCATCCGTCAGCCGAACACAGCGCTTCCAGCGCGGAGCAATCTGTTCCACGCCGCGCAATGTATGAGCGTAGAAATCAAAATTCTGTTTCACAAACTTTGAAGAAAGATAAGGCGCATTGGCGCTGGCAACGTGCCAGCGCAGATATGTTTTTAGATCGTCAAGGCTGTTGCTTTGGATCTGATGGTCCAGCTCTTGATAGAACTTTGGCTCAGTCACGTTGAACGTGCTTACCTGATCGATACCGGCGGTCTTGAGATAAGTATTCCAGTCAAAGTCAGGAGTAAGAGCCTGCAGCTGCTTGCGGTCCATTTTGTGGAACAGGTTATGTGGGTCTCGCTGCTCCACGCGCGTAAGAGAAGCCTTGGCCAGCGCAGTTTCAATCTGCATGATGGTGGCAGCCTCGCGTTTGGCTGCGTCTGGGGAATCGCCCAGCAACTCCAGCATCTTCTGCACGTGGACTAGATATTTCTGCCGGATTTCCTCTGATTTCGCCTCGGGCTTGGTGTAATAATCGCGATCTGGCAGTCCCAGGCCGCCGGCGGTGGCAAAAGCTATGATCTGGCTG
>DASXKZ010000154.1:0-30148 GCA_036496525.1 Candidatus Angelobacter sp. | reverse complement strand
CGGCTCTCTTATCGGCTCAATCAAACTCATCCAAGTACCAGTCGGCTCTGATCCTGGGAGTAAAAGAACATCAAGGGCCCATACCGGATAGCATTCGAGAGAAAATGAAGGATCCGTCGGCCGCGCACTATGACGTCTCTATTCGTCTGAAGAGCAACAATGCTGAGTATGTTCTCCTGTATACGCCGCCGCCCGGCAGATATGGCTTCCAGTTTACAAAGGGCATGGATCGTCTTGTTTTGGTTGAAAATGACACCGTTACCCTCAATGACATAGCGGGGCGTTCGATCACGGCCCCCATTCTCAGCCAAACACCTGCACGACAGTAGGCACGCAGGCAAGCGGGGTCTTTGCCAAATAAAACACAGGCCGTGAGTTCTGACACTTTTTACAGTATGCGTGAGATGGATCAATTTCTATGATTCAGCTGGACTGACGGACAGAGTCGCCGCTTCGCAGCACTGACTTGCCGATAGAATGGGCATGCCACTGCTGACCCCTCTGAGGCAGCGACTCTCTCCCCAGCCCTAAACCATTGGAAGTGTTCATGAGCGTCAGGGCTGGCTCATCGGCTGGCCGTATGCCAGGAATGCGCTTGGACACAAGAAAGCAGGATACATGAATCGCCGTATAACCAGTTTTATCTCAAGTACTGTGCTGGTTTTGTTAACTTCACCGGGATTTGCCCAGGTCACGAGTGGTCAGAGCATTGAAACCAAGGGATTAATTCTCACGCGCGACGGTGACACAATGACCATTGATAGCCCCAACCATGGAAAACAGGTTGTTGCTATTAACGATGAAACCAAGGTGCTCACCCCGAAAGGAATGTTCAGACACAACAACATGGAAGTAACGTCCTTGGTGCCGGGGTTGGAGGTTGAGGTTAAAGGCACTGGCGACGCGAATGGACAAATAGTGGCTGAAAAGATCGAGTTCAGCAAGGAGTCACTGCGCAGGGCCAATCAAGTCCATGCCGCAATGACCGCACATAAGGCCCAAACCGAAGCCAACACAAAAGACATCGGGGAAAACCAGAAAGGAATTTCTTCCAACGCAGAAAAAATCGGAACAAACGCTGCTGATATTTCGCAACATTCACAACAAATAGGAGCAGTGGAAAAACGCTTTGACGATCTGACCGAATTTGATGTAAAGAAGCAACTCTCCGTCAACTTTCCAACAGGAAAGTCTGACATCCCTCAAGAGGCACAACAGCAATTGGCGGAGCTGTCGAAAGCAGTACAGGGACAGAAAGGCTTCCTGATTGAGGTACAGGGTTTCGCGAGCACCAGCGGCGGCGCCGATCGGAACCAGCAATTGAGTGAGGAGCGTGCCGAGAACATCGTTGATTACTTACACCAGCAGGGAATCCCGTTGAAGAACATCGTCAACCCCGCCGCAATGGGTACCAGCAATCCGGTAGCAGGTAACGATACCGAGGAAGACCGTTTGAAAAATCAGCGTGTTGAAGTCAAAATGCTGGTAAATCGTGGCCTGTCGTCCAACAAATAACCAGACCACTCCACGAAAGCGCATTCCTGCAAAGGCCGCACAGCCTGGTGCGGCCTTTTTCTCAGGTCGTGCACCAAACAGCTGCATAACGAGAGGCGATCTTTGTTTTGCTTAGGTGTCTAACCAATCAAGATCACCGCTCAACAGACTGAGACTGCCCGAGTCAGCTGATGATAGAGACTTTCACCAGGGATAGACATTGGGTCTCTCGAGTGAAATCCACCTGCACAACGCTATTGATGGGGAAGAGGGCTCTCTGATCGCCACAGAAATCAGGTGTGCTTGCCAGACCGCCATTGGTAAGTGTCACAATTGTGATTGGCAAGGGATTGCCATGCAGGTCATTCACAGAGCTAAGCACTGCCGCTGTGACTTTTCCGCTGAGCTTGGAAGAAGGAATTTGAGGGTTGGAGACGAAGCCCACGAAAATTTGTCCGCAGCCGGTCAGTAATGGCCACATCAATAGAGTTAAGAGTGCCGGCGCGCTGCGCGGAACCGCCTGCCTGTCGAGCCCATTCATCAAAATTTACCTACAACTATTGTTACGCTGTAGGTGAGTCAGGGCCGACCGTCAATAATGCCAGTCGGATCGCCGATTATGCTGCCGGCAGGACGGAGCGAAGCGACCATTGAATTCCAGCGAACGCCGTTCACGCATATTGTGCTGCCCGTTTGTCGCTGGACGGAACGATGGCCCGTATTGTTGTTCCCCGCATTGGCCGGGATTCAATTGACAGAGTCCCATTTAGCAGGTTGATGCGCTCGCGCATGCTGATCAAGCCAAGGCCCCGGCCGCGTGCAGCTGTTCCTGGCTCAAAGCCAATGCCAGAGTCTTTGACCATTAACTCAACCGAGCCGTTCTCTCCGCGCAGCTGCGCCGCAAAAGAACGCATTCTGCTGTGCTTAAGCGCGTTATGCAATGCTTCCTGCAGCACGCGGTACAGGCCAATGGAAACCTCGCGTGAGAGCGGCAAAGGCACGTTGCTGCTGGTAAATTCAATTTCGAGGTTATGTTGCCGGGAAAATTCAGCGCAAAAGCTCTTCATGGCGGCCGCCGTGCCCAGGATCTCCAGCTTGGACGAATGCAATTCATGCGATAGGGACTGCAGGTCGCTGCCGATTTCTTTTGTGGTTTGTGTCAGACGGTCCATGTCATATTGCAACTCAGGTCGCTGCAATGCGGGATCATATTTTATTCTTTCCAGTTCTATTTCAAGCAGCGCCAGTCGTTGGCAAATATCATCGTGCAACTCCCGTGCGATTCGGATCCTCTCTTGTTCCTGCGCCTCCATAAGGCGTCCGCCAAGCCTTCGCAACGCTTCTTCCGATTGCTTCCGCTCGGTGATGTCCATGCACACGCCTATCAGTTGCCTCGCTCCTCCGCGTGGTCTGCTGAACGTATGGCTTCTCGATTCTACCCAGCGGATCGTTCCATCGGGCAATAAGACCTTATGTTCAATAAAGTAAAGCGTGCCAGCCGCTAGCGACTCCTGCCATGTCCGGCAAACTTCACCACGGTCCTGAGGGTGTGCGGAATTCAAAAATGTTTGCAAAGGGATTTCCTGGTCCGGAGGTAACCCGAGCACAGCTTTGGTCCCTTCACTGGAAATCACGTGTCCCGTTTCCTCGTTCCATACCCACCACCCAATGCGGGCCACTTCAAAGACGAGGCTGAATTCCTGTTCGTTCTTTTGCAGTGCTTCTTCAGTATGCTTTCTCTCGGTAATATCGGTCGTGATTCCCAACATGCGCTCCGGGTGCTCACTTTGTGAATAGAGAAATTTTCCTGCCAAACACAACCATCGCATTGTCCCGTCCGGACAAAGCACTCGAAACTCCTCCCTGAATCTTCTCTTTTCCAGCTTTGATGATTCCAGCGTCTCGCGAAACCGGGATTGGTCGTCTGGATGCACCCGTTCCCAGAATTCCTGAAGCGGGTCTCCCTCTTGGGCACTTCCAAACAGGACTTGGCTATTACCGAACTGGATGCTCGATCCCGATGTAACATCCACATCCCACGCTCCCGTTCCAGCTGCTTCCAGGGCAAGCTGGAGACGTTCATTTGCTATGGCAACTGCTTTTTCGGCGCGTTTTATTTCGGTTACATCGACGGCCGATCCAATATAGCCTTCAAATACTCCATTTTCCGTAAACCGCGGAACACCGGCATCGAGCACCCAGCGATATTCGCCGTCGTGACGTCTCAGGCGGTATTCCATGCGAAGGGTTTGGCGCGCGTCGAAAGAATCTGTAAACACCTTGTAACATCTCTCCAGATCTTCAGGATGGACACAATCGGTCCACCCAGTACCCAGTTCCACTTCAAGTGGCCTGCCGGTAAAGTCCAACCAGGACTGGTTGACATAGTCGCAGAGTTTATCGGTGCCGCACGTCCAAAGCATGGCTGGCGCCAGGTTGGCCATGTTGCGGAACTTGAGCGTACTGTCTCGAATGGCTTCTTCAGCGCGTCGCCGTTCCGTAATGTCGATAAAGCTGACGACTCCTCCCACAATTTCCTGTCCTTTGCGTTGCGGGAATGCCCAGCACTCAACTGGAAAAGATGTGCCATCAGACCTCCAGTACACCTCATCAGTGGAATGAAATGATTTTCCGCCACCCAGGACCGCCTTAACAGGACACTCGCATGCGGGATAGGGACTGCCGTCAGGTCTGGTGTGGTGGATGAGATCGTGCATTTTTCGGCCCGTCATATCTTCCATGGCCTTGTATCCCAGGAGCTTCAAAGCCGCGCCATTGCAGAAGGTAAAGTTCCCATTCAGGTCGATTCCATAAATGCCCTGGGCTGCCGACTCCAGAACCCTACGCAGATTGCCTGCTCCCTCGCGCAGGGCGGCTTCTGACTGCTCTTGCTCACGGATACGACGATTGAGTCTCACGCTCCCAATCAGAAAAGCGCAGAATAGTATGCTGCTGCAAACCAGCCTGAACTCACGCTGGCTCACGATGCTGAGCGCAATTGCCTGTAAAACGAAGAGGGCCGTGAAAAACAAAATCCATGATGATGTGGTTGATTTGTATCTGAATTGTGCTGCTCTGTTCACGTACATGATTCCCCGCTGAAGCATTTGATTTCAAAGTGGCAGTTGCTGAGAGTATATCCTTCCTGAGGAACTCATCCGCGCTCGACTGGTAGTTTTGCCAGCCTTTGCTAAGAACAAATTTAGATTCCGAGACCAGATTGATGTGTTCCCTGAGGAGCTGCTGAACTAGAAGCTAATGTTTGGTTTGTCTAGCTAACTAGACACTAACGTATGAGTTCGCGGCAGGGGGCGTTTCCGAGTTCGGGGTATCGATGTCTACTTCCTGGGCCAGGGTCTTTTCCAGGTACCTGAATAGCTTTTGTCGCCAATGCGCCTCAAAACACTTGGTGGAGCAAAACATTCGCCTGGGACTGCTGGGCTTAAAATCGCCAGGCACAAAGATTGTTGTACATTTCCCATAAAAGCATTTCTTGAAAGGTTGAAATCCGAACTGCGCCAAGAGCCGGTATTTGAAGGGATCGGGCTTCTCTCTTCTTACTCTGCCGGAACGTGAAGTAGTTGTGGCGGGCTTCTCGCTGATCGGCGCCGAAGGACCACGCTCCTGGCCAGCTAACTCACCCATCAGAATTGATGGATAAATCAAAGCCGACACTTTCGTCGTCAGGCAGAAGCCTTCTCCATTGTGCAAGGGGTTCCCATTCGAGGTGTGGCTGGGCTTTTGTAGTGCGGTTGCATGTGGCCGGCGCTTGTCTTTCGTGGATGCAACTTGTGTGATGTTGCTATATCGAACTGTTGCATGTAACAGGTCCTGTGGTTCCGGGCGTGATCCATTCGTGTGCTTATCTAGTCGGGGCATATTTCACACAAGCGGCGAGGCAGCTTTCCCGCGGCCTCGCCTGGGGCAGGTGCTGACGCCGCTGGGAGTCAACATCATCGCCTTGGCTCGCACTGTAATCACCGATTGCGTAGAGTTAAACTGTTACATCTGTCAGAGATCATCAGTTTATTTTGCTGCGTGGCCCATGGCTTTGGTTCCCAGCATGGCGAGAAAGTTGTCGCGATTCTGGTTCGCGTCATGCAGTTCGGAGATGTACTGAATTTCTGATTTGCAAAAAACGCAGCGCGCTTCATGGACAACTCGCATGTCCTCACTGGACGTAGCCACCGTAAAAGAGCGCAGGCACTCAGTGCAGGCAATCAGAGCAAAAGATGTCCCGTTGGCGTCGACACTAATTCTGCGCGCCCAGACGAGTGTTTTCTCAGCCTCATGGCGGTCAACTCTCTGAATTAGTTCAGCGGCAATCTGAAAAAGCTCAGCAGGTTTTCTCTGGCCCTTGATATAGAACGCATCTGCCATCACTCCCTCAATCGCGGGATCTCCGTCAAACGAGCCGCTCATGGCTATGACCGCTATCTGTGGAAACCGGCGGCGGACAATGGTGAGAAATTCACGGCCGCACATATCGGGCATATCCAGATCACATAGCAACAACCTTGGGGCTTCTCTCTTGATTATCTGGAGCGCCTCAAAACCGTTCTGTGCCGCTGATGTCTTATAGCCTGCGGCAGCTAGAAGCAACGTCAGCGTCTGTCGCACTCCCGTATCGTCATCAACTACTAGGACATGACACTGTTTTGCCGGTGGCGGGGACGGTCTCTTCCAACCCGCCGCCACTTTGCCTTCTGCATTTTTCAAAGCTCGTTCAACCGCTCGCTCGATGGAAACCATGCACACTACTCCTCGCATTCATAAGTCCAGCGGCGCTGAATGGCCCGGACGTAAATTCAGGTTTTCAGCTTTCCTCTATCTACACTCCTGTGCAAATACGTCCTACTGGGAAAAGTGACAGGGAAGGGTAAAGGCAGTCACGAGGGGATTGGGTGGTAGGGATAAAGGCCCGCGTATTTTCCTTTAAGTGCCGGAAAAGACGAATCGCGCTGTTTCTAAAAGAACGTTTTGATAAGAAAAAGCTTAGTTATGCGGGGAAAAGTAACCTTGCTTGTTATATACGTGGAGCGTTGGTCCTGGCGCGGTTTGGATTACCTGCACTTTGATTTTGCGCCAGGGCGCATCCTGCGCGCCATGACCGGGTGAATACCCTAAAACGTATCGGCTGCGAAGCTCCCGGCTTAAGTTCGCGGCGATTTCGGGAAGCTTCTGGACGTCATTTATGGTGATTGTGTGTCCGCCGGTCGCTTCTGTAATTTCGGTCAGCAGTCGCTCTCCAGTCCATTCCTCATATGTCTTAAATACTTTGGAAAAGATTCCCAGCCCGTAAATTTCCACGTCCGCTTCCTGCACAATGCGCCGAATTTCATTTTTCGCATAACGGCTATGGTTATCTCCGCCATCAGAGATAATCACAAGCGCGCGCCGGCTGTATTGGGCCTTCTGCAGCCTGTCCAATCCCATGTAAATTGCATCAAGAAGCGCCGTGTTGCCATGGGGGAACGCGAAAGCCAGCTTGTCTTCAATGCTGGCTGTCGAATGAGTTGCATCGGCAAGCATGGCCGGGTAGTCAGAGAAGCCAATCACAAAATAATCATCGTCAGGATTGCAGTTTTCGAAGAACTGATGCAATGCCTGTCTCGCCGTATCTATCTTGTCTTTCATGCTGAAGCTGAGGTCCAGCAGAATTCCTACAGAGATCGGCGCATCCTCTGTCGAAAAATACCGGATGTCCTTCTGCTGGCCGCTCTCAAACAGTCTGAAATTGCTTTTTTCCAGGGTTATCACAGGACGGTTCGCCTCATCCATTACTGTCACCGGAACAAGAGCAATGTCAACATCCATGCGCATGGGCTTGGCTCGATAAACACCCTGCTTGGAAGTCGATGGATCGCTTCGGTCATCATTGATTGTCGGCGGATTTATATGGACCGGAGTTTGCGCGGATGCGGGCCGGACCAATGCCGCAGCAAA
Organism: Candidatus Angelobacter sp.; assembly: GCA_036496525.1. GTDB lineage: Bacteria > Acidobacteriota > Terriglobia > Terriglobales > Acidobacteriaceae > Angelobacter. The sequence goes on along the minus strand of DASXKZ010000154.1, from coordinate 22,708 downwards.
GAGGCAAAACAACAAAAGACTGAAAGAATGACCGCTGAACATGGAACTCCCTGAATGAACACACTACACGCGCCAGCGGCTCAAGCAGTATAACGCAGCGATCGTGAAAAGCCCACTGCAAGTTTTGTCAGCTAAATATTTCTTTTTTGAACGCGCAGAAATGCTGCGCAATACTTCCGCGATGAAGCTCAAGGCAACTCTGTCCAAGCTTACGCTTCTGGCATGCAGATCCCTCATCAGCATCGTGTGTTTTGAAGTTCTTGTCTTTCTGGCATTTCTGACAGTTATTAAGAGGCGCTCAGCCGGAAGAGTATGGAATTGCCTCGACCATGGGGCCAAGAATCGAGTTCAAAAGAGGAGAGCGACTATGAAAAAGATTATGTTCGGGGTTTTGTTTTTATTTGCAGCGAGCGCATTTGCCCAGGACGTGCCAAGATTTGAAACCTATCTGGGGTATTCTTTCACGCGTGTAAACTCCGGCATCAACGTTCCCGCATTTACCGCCAATGGCGGCCTTGGAGAAGTGGCCTTCAACTTCAACAAATGGCTTTCCGCGGTTGGCAGCTTCCCGGCAGTGCACAATGGAAATATCAGTGATTTCCACATAGATCAGACTCTGTTTGGGTACATGTTCGGTCCGCGCGTGCACGTCCGCTTTGGCCGCATAAACCCATTTGTTGAAACACTGTTCGGCTCCTCTCACGTCTCACGCAGCTTCAAGGTCCCGGGCACCTCTGTCGCAGTCGGAAACGATGTGCTCGCTCAGCGGTTCGTAAATGATGCAACCGCGTTTTCCATGTTTATTGGCGGAGGACTCGATCTGCCAATCAATAGGCATCTGGCCTTCCGGCCAATCAAACTGGACTACTACATGACACGTTTCCAACCCTTATTCATTGAGGGCCTGGGCAACGCCAACCGCAATCGCAACCAAAGCAATCTTCTCTATAGCACCGGCTTTAACTTTCGATTCTGAAGGAGCGGGGCACTTCGAATTCGTTCGCTGTGCCTGACTTCTATCCCAAACCACTCCTCCGCCGCTGGAGATAGGATCATGAAGAAATCTGCGATCACCAAATCCGTCGATGCACCGAAGCATATTTTGCCAAAAGACCTATGCGCCTGCACAGAGCGCGCGATTGCGCGTACGCCGCAGGCTGGTGCGTCGATGCCTCCCATTCTAGTCATGCTTGTTTCAGAGTCAGTTGCGGAAGTTGTGGGGGTTGGACACACAGGAGTGATCCGACATAGCCGCTCCGCTGCAGAGCTGCCTTCTTATTACGAGGTTTGGCTCGTCGGCAAGGCAGGAATTGCCGATTATGTTCCGGCGCTGCAGGGCATCATGAATGACTTTCATGCCCGCAGCGTTTCTTCTGAATTGGAGATGCCTGCCTGACATGGTCTGGCATCAGGACAATGCTTTGAAACAACTGGCCACTGGGCCCAGACATTTGGCTTCCTGCAACTCCTGACCGCGGAGCCAGGCATATCGAGGGGTGATCAATGCAGTACTCGTTCAATTCCGTCACAATCACCATGATCTGTTTGGTACTGATATTGGCGATTGTTTTTCCTTTGTGTCTATATGCAACTCCTCTTTCGCCGGCGAGCACCACTGCAGCTTCCGGAATCGATCCGGACAAGCCGTCGTCAGAAATGAACCACCATATCGCAGGAATATTTCTGATTGCGATTGGGTTGAGCGTGATCTGGAGTAAGAGCGACAGATCCAGGGCGTGGCTAAGATGGCTGCCACCGATCCTATTCATTGGCGCAGGCCTCTTTCTCGCTACCTGGAGTGACAGCGAGATCTGGCCGCGCGGGAATTTGAGTTGGTACTGGCTGTTGCAGCATGATGCCGAGGCGCGACAGCACAAGCTCTATGCCTTGTTGCTGATTGTCTTTGGATTAGTGGAATATGTGCAGTCAAACCCAAGGCTCCGCAAGCCGTGGCTCAAGATGGTGTTTCCCGTGCTGTGCGTCATGGGGGGCGCTTCACTTTTCTTGCATCACCACAGCGGCATGGTGATGGCGAGTGCGAATGCTATGGATCACATGGGCCACCATGTCTCTGCTGCACACGATATGAACAGTAACTGCCAGGGCGTTTCAGAAACTGTGCCGGCAAATATGCAGGACCATCATCATGGCACTGCGGAACATGGTAGCGCTGAGCATGGTGCTGCAGAGCTTTCCCATCCTTGTCCGTCCGCTGTTGCTCAGGCAGGCTCTGCTTCGATTGCACAGGGTCACGCGCATGCTCTCATGGGGGCCGGAGCAAATATCCAAAGGCAACATACATGGTTTGCAGTTGTCGGCTTTTGTGTTGCGCTATTCAAATTTCTACACGATTTTGCCCGTCCTCCCGTTCGAGTGTCGCATTCTTTATGGGCCAACAGCGTGATTGTGCTGGGAATATTACTCCTTATATATGTGGAGTGATAACGCCTGCGCTCCGCCAATGCGGCTCCTCGGCTGGATTAATGCTCTACGTAAGGATCGTCCAGTCTGGCTGCATCCTGGGCCGCATAGTAGCCTTTGCGGCAGATAATATGTATCCCCCGTCTAGTGGCCTTCAGTTGGATTTTGTGAAAGCTGCCGTCTCGAGTAAATTGCGATGGACGATAAGCCAGCAGATAATAACTTCTTAGGCGCGAACTTAATTCCTCAAAGGCTTTCGCCAGTTGTTTTTTGTTGCCGGCTGGAAGAATCTGGCCGCCAGTCACCGTCGCCAGCTTTTCCAGGGTCCTATGTTTGGGATCGTCCCACGATGGCACGGGGTTGGTATCCAGCACAATCACCACCACGTTCTGGCGCAATGCTTCTTCGATAATACGCGCCGGTTGCAACTCGCTCCGATTATCATCGCCATCTGTAAGGAGAACGAGCACACGCCGGGTATACCCTTTGTCTTTCTGTTGTGAGAGCCTCTCACAGGCAAAGTGCACAGCATCATAGACGGCGGTACCGCCACCAAGCTTAAGGTTTCTCACTGCCATGGCCAGTGCCTGCGTATCCGGTGTCAGGTCCTGAACCAGAGCAGGCTGGTCACTGAATCCCAGAACAAACGCAAGATCTTGTGGGGAATTCATGAGCCGGCTAATGAACAATGCTGCCGCATCCTTCTCATATGTGAATTGCTGCGAGACGGAATCGCTTCTGTCCACTATCAGTCCCACGCGCAAAGGAAGTCCCGACCGGCTTTCAAAGATTCGAATCGATTCAGGCGGAAGGCCATTGTCGCTCAAGCGGATCTCGTCCTGCGACAGGTTTGTTATCCAGTGATGATGCTTGTCAGCGACAACGAAAGGCAAGTCAACCTCGTCCACGTGCAGGGTAAATGTCCCTATTTGGCTCTCATCAGGCTTGGGCGGGATGTCATTACGAAGATCGCTTTGCGTGAAGGAGTGGCCAGGCGCCAGCAGCACAAATGCCAATGCCAGATATATTAAATGCCGATGCAAGTGGCCCCTGGCCGGAGGGCGGATTCTGTTCCGGGTGTTTCCTGGGAGAGGAAGTTCAATGAAGGCAGAGCTTTTGGCCATAGGGAACGTTATTCCGGGTGGAACCCCTCAACCAACTGCCAAAAGTGTCAGAGGCATTGTTATTCCGTGAGCTGGAAGCGGCTCACTTCCCTGGATGGTAGGTGCCTGTCCGGGAAAGCACTTCAGCTCCTGTGGCCGTGGAGCCACGATTCCGAGTGGCCAAAGCATCTTCAACGCAGCGGCCCAATTCTGGAAATGAGAATGGCTTCTCGAGAATTGAGATTTCATTGCTCAAATTGCCAACGTCGGCATAACCGGAAATAAAAATAGCAGCAACGTCTGGTCGTTCGCTTCGTATCTCTTTTACCAGATCGTCTCCCCTCATGCCGGGCATAATAATGTCGGTTACTAGCAAATCAATTTCTCGCGAATGCCCGTGAAATATTTGTAATGCCTCGCTGGCGTTTTCTGCTTCCAGGACTGTATATCCAAGGCTCTCCAAATATTTGCTTGTCATCAACCTGATTCCGGCTTCATCCTCTACAAGCAGCAGTTTTCCCTCGCCTCGGCTGGGTAATGGTTCTGTGAGAATGGGGGCGTCAACAACCTTGTTGGTGGTGAGCGGCAGATAGATTCGGAAAGTCGTGCCTTGATTCGGCTCGCTTTCCACGCTGATATGACCTTCCGCGCGCTCCACGATTCCATACACCATCGCCAGTCCCATACCTGTACCTTTGCCAGTATCTTTCGTACTGAAAAATGGTTCAAAGATACGCTGCTTAATTTCTGGAGGCATACCAAACCCTGTATCACTGATCTGGAGCACGACAAATTTTCTGGGCGAATTGGGAAAACTCGCATCTTCTGGCAGGATTTCAGAAGAGGTCGTCAGCGAGAGAATCCCGCCGTGTGGCATGGCATCACGAGCATTCAGCACAAGGTTCATAATCATCAATTCAAGTTGAGAACTATCCACATAGATGAGCAGATCCCCGGGACAGCAATTCACTGTGAGCTGAATGTGCGACGAGAGGAGCGGCTTTAACATTTTGGCCATTTCCGTGACAGTAGTGTTCATGTCTACGACTTGTGGATGGATCGGATGTTTCCGGCTGAACGCCAGCAATTGCTTTGTGAGCGTGGCGGCCCTCTTGCTTGCCTCGATCAGGTGCTCACAATAATCGCGATCATTCCTGGGCAGCGCCGGGTCCGCCACTAGCTGATTCGCATATCCAAGAATGATCATCAACATGTTGTTGAAATCGTGTGCGACCCCTCCGGCCAGTCTGCCTACAGCTTCCATTTTCTGGGATTGGCGTAGTTCTTCTTCCAGCCGGGAGGCCTGCGTAATATCGCGAAAACTCCATACGCGCCCTACTATTGCGCCTTCGACGCGTTGCGGTTGGGAATAGCGCTCAAGAATCCGGCCGTCTTTGAGCTTGAGGGTCTTAAATCCCACTGAGTCCGGCTTTGTCTGCAGGTGTTCCAGGTCGTCCAGAAATTCCTCTGGAGCTTCAAGTTGGGGCGCCACAGAAGAAAGGAGTTCTCCGCTTCTAAGTCCGGCAACGGCAATGCGCGGTAGATGCCAGATATCCAGGCACTTTTGGTTGCAACTGCTGACGCGTCCATCATTCGAGATTACCAGAATGCCGTCCGCCGTGGATTCCAGAGTGGCATTCAGAAGCGAAAGTGAATGTTCCAGCTGGACCTGGGCATAGCGCCGCTCCTGGTTTTCAATGCGGAGCGCCGCATTGGCCTTGGCTAGCTCCAGAGTGCGTTGCTCTACCTGCTTATCAAAGCCCGCATTCGCGCGTCTCATTGCCTGCTCGGCTTCTGTACGAAAGCGCAGATCGCGTGCTGTAAAAATTACGCCATTGATGGCCGGGTCCATCAGTTGGTTGCTGGCAATCACCTCAAAGGGTACCCAGAGACCGTCCTGGCTCTTCAGCCTTACGACTGAAGGCACTCCTTCACCGGGCTGGCTCACGGTCTTGGCAAACTCTGCTGCTGCACGCTCACGATCGTCGGGGTGAATAAAATCAAATACACTCTGGCTGGTAACGTCAGTTGTTGGCGTCCCAAGCACACGCTGCACCTGCGGGCTGATAAAGCGAATGAATCCTTTATCGTCAAGCAATGCCACGATTTCTGAAATCCCATGAAGAAGCAATTGCAGCCGCTTCTCGCTTGCTGAAATGGCGGCCTCAATACGTTTGCGATCGCTGATATCGCGATTAATGCTGAGGATCGCTCTTCGCCCCCAATAATCTATGGATGAAAGGCTCACAAGGAATTCGATCCTGGCGCCTTCCTTGGTGATGTCAGTTCTCTCAAAGGTGCGTCCGGAGCGAAGCACGTGCATGTAGTTGGTGGTGTCGTCGGTAAGCGTTTGCAGGTGCTTGCCGACCATTTCTTTTTTTGTATAACCATACACCGTGCACGCAGACTTGTTTGCCGCAAGCACGCGAGCGCTTCCGGGCTCAATAATAAGCACCACATCATTCACGGCATCCAAAAGTGAGCGGCAGAGTCTGCGTGCATCCGACACAGCGAATTGTTTGTTCGACATGGTCATTGTGCGAATTCCATTTTGGAAGGCAAGAACCAAGTTGTTTATTCCGTGAAAAGGTTCGCTGAGTTCCTGTTTTCTAGGAACTGGCAATAATGGCAGTTTGTCGGAACCACATTATGCTTAATGCTTGTTCTCTTTCGGGACATCTCACGGGAAAACAAAAGCGCTTGATCGAGCGGGGAAGTTCTCGCTCCGGCAGGTTACTTGCGTGGTTTTGCCCGGCCAACGAAGTTAACGAGGGACACGCTGGAAGCTGTGTTCATATGTCAGGTTACGTATCACCATCGAAAAGTCTTTTTTCGGGCCCGTGGCTGTGATGGCATCTACATGATTCAGCCCCTCAGGGGCGGTCACAAATTCAGCAAGAATATGAACAGTGGCCTTTGGGTCCGTCAAATAAGAAGACGCCTCAAGAGTCTGCACTTCATTGTCCTTCTGGTTGAATGCAATAGTCACCAAATCGCCCGCCTTCACGTAATTATGAATAGAGAGTTTTTTCACGCCATTACCCGCGGGATTTGGCGCCTCCCCAATGTCACCTCGTTCATACGCACGCCGCAATGATTCGGGATCAACTTGAGCGTAAGTTTCGGCGATTTCTTTCAGCTCTTGCGCATACATCAGCGTCGCATGCTGCTTCTTTTGTGTGATCCACTCATGCATTCCGCCCGCTTTTTCAGTCTGCGATAAATTCCCTTCAGGAAGATCCATGGCGGTCCTCCTTATCCTGCCATCCGGCCCAAGCTGGGCTTCAAACAACCGTTGGCTCTGGACTTTGCCTTTGACGCTAACTGTCTCCTGCTGTTGCCAGGTGTATTCGGCAAGCATGCCCCGGCTTCTGGCTATAGTTGCCCTGATTCCGGCGATTTGCTGTTCCAGAGAAGGACCTTGTGCCAGCACGGCTAACGCCCCCGACAGCGCGCAGGTGAGGCTCGCAGCTATCAACCAGAGATCGCGGGCATTCTTATGGTGGGGAATCATCTATGTGTTCCAGGCAGTCCCAGGAATCAAGCCCAAGCAGGAAAGAGGGCGAATGAGTCTGTTCCAGAATGGGGAAGGATCCAGCGCTGACCTGCTTGGTCCGACCTGCTGCAGTCCTCAAGTGGCGATTGCGGACCTAACGTGAACCGCCGGGAAGATCGATTCGATCAAGATCACTGACGCATCCTCAACTAGGAAAAGAATTGAGGCCGCGCCAGGTGGGAGAACCTCGCATCAATGCTTCCCGGCTGGTCTCTATCACAATAAGCATTCGCGCCTCATAAAGAAGCTGGAAAAAATAACAGACAGGCTCTGTGGTTGACGCGCAAGGGAAAGAGGCCCAATTGTGAGTTGCCGCGATTTCCACCGTGGTCTCCTGGCAATAATGGTGCAGTAATGAGTGAGGGGCCGCCATGATCAACGTTTTCGGCGCAAGGCTGATACCCCGGTCGGTATTACCACGTTTTTCTGAAAAGGTCAGGTTCGCAGCAATAACAACAGAACCATGCAGCCCAAAATTACGATCAAAATAAGCTTTCGCAGCGTTGCCCAACCGTATCTTGGTGCATCGAGGAACACGAGTTCACTCCCCTGCAATGGAGCGGCACGTGCCATGTATGGGAGATGCTCCCGGTAGTCGGTGGGAGAATCCAAATAACGGATCGCATTCCACACGGAAGCAGCGGTCTGCAACTCGAGTTGTCCCATTCGCGTCTGCTGATTTCGGTGAGCCATCGGTCGCATGACAATCCAATGCCGCCATCATTCTAGGTATGCAATTGACCGCACTTCGACTGGCAGGTTTGACAGATACGCATCACTGCATTACGGCCTTGACACTTTTGACAGTTTCTGGCCTTTGCTCCACAAGATAGGCTCCTGAAGAATCGTCTTAATCAGCTCTTGACTGATTTCAGCCACACTGGCGAATGCTCGCCGAGGACCAATCATGAACGCACTTATATCTTCACGCTTCTTCTTGTGCTTATTTTCGCTTGCGGCGTTTCCGTCCTTGATCTATGGGCAAACAACCGCCAACCAGACGGATGCACAAGCCCTTCAACAACAGGTGGACGCCTTGAAAACGCAGATCGCAGATCTCGAGGACAAAATCAAAAACCTGCCATCCACTGGTCCTGCAACTCCAGACAGTTCGGGGGCTCAGCAGGCGAAAGGCGCGGATGCTCAACAAGGCGCCAAGACCTCAGAAGCTGCGAAAGAGTTGAAGACAGAACAGACTGAGAGCAAGGCCACGGCAGACTATAGGATGTTCTCAGAAGATGAACAAGCCGCGGCACGTTACGACAATGTGCCTCTAGATCCCCGCTATCCAAATTATTTCCGTTTGCCGGGAACGCGAACGTTCATGAAAATCGGCGGCTACGCCAAGAGCGACCTTACTTTCGACCCGCGCCCCGCGGGAGACCAGGAACGGTTTATCCCGGCCAGCATTCCCATTCCAGCGCCCCTTGCCAGCGTCAGCAACTCAACTGTGTCAGTGCGGCCCAGTCGTATCAACGTCGATTTTCTAGTGCCCATTGAGAAAGAAAGGGCGCTGAGGTTCTTTTTTGAAATGGACTTCTTCGGCTCGAGTTCCACGACTCCACGATTGCGCCATGTCTACGCGCAAGGGAAGAACATATTGATAGGCCAGACATTTTCCAACTTCATGGACCCAGACGCAGGGCCAGATACCTTGGATTTTCAAGGCCCAAACAGTCAGGTATCGATACGTAATCCGCAGGTGCGCTACACGCATCGTTTTAACAAGAAAACTACCGCCAGCATTTCCGCTGAAAAGCCCTCTTCTGATGTGGCGTTTAAGACCCCAGATTTCAACGCTCAACCCAATAGCCCCAGCCCCGACGGGACCGTGCAGATACGGCACGAAATGAGTCGCGGCCATGTTCAGTTTGCCGGGTTGTTCCGGGACATTTCGGCCTCTGTGCCGGACGGGCGCAGCGATTCCGTTTTCGGATGGGGTTTCAACCTGGCTGGGCTGTTCAAGACTTTCGGCAAGGATGCGCTGGTTTACCAGGGCGCGTATGGCAACGGCATTGAGCGGTACATCAATGACACATCTGGATTAGGAATCGATGCGGCCGTAATAAGCGTGCAAAACCCTCATCTTGAAGCAGTGCCTGCCATTGCAACGTACGGCGGTTATCAGCATTTCTGGTCTCCCAAGCTGCGCTCGTCAGCTGTCTACGGATTTCTCCAGAGTGAGAATACGCCAGCACAGGTCAGTTCGCAGTTTCACCGCAGCGAATACGGTGCCGTGAACCTCATCTGGAGTCCCATTGCGTCATTGAGTTTCGGCTCAGAGTTCCTCTATGGCTGGCGCGTCAATAAGGACAACAGCACGGGCAACGCGCCCCGCATTCAACTCAGCGCGAAATACAACTTTATGCAAATGAAAAGCTCCAAGTAGGGATCCTACTTAGAAAAGGAACGGACAGGTGATTTATGAGTACCGCTATCAATGAGGCAAGCGTCCGGCTTGACCAGTTCTTTACCGTAGCCGAGGCCAGGCAGGACCGGTGGCGCAGACTGCTGACTGCTGCGCGCGCATGGGAAGCGGCAGGGAAGCAGGATGCTTCGGGACCGGTAGCGGGAATAAAACGCTCCAGCGTGATGACCAGTTTCAGTGAGCTCCGGCAGTGGGAAAATTTCTTTGCCTATCCCGGCCCGGTACTTCTAAAGACAGTCGAGGACCGCATTACACAAGGCGATGCGGCGGGTACAGTCCGGCTGATACAGTCCATTAGCGCCGCCCTGCTGACCCATTCCTATCGCACGAACGCCGCGGACTGGGAAGGCGGGGAGATTTTCGCGGGGAGCATGAGTGATAAGCTGCCGATCGCAAGCGACGGAAACGCGCCCCACCGTCCATATTTTGAGGTCCTGATTGCGACAGCCGCTTTTCCCTCAACATGGCCCGGTTTCAGAGAAGAGTTTCGCAAGCTGCGCAGGCAGCAGGATACGTTTATCTATGAGACCGTGTTTGTCAGCAGCTTTGAGGATGCGGTCCTGGGAACAATCCTGAACGGAAGCCTCGAAGCAGTCATCATCTCTGAGGGCATTCCTTTCGCGTCCGTCAACAACAGTCCGCTTCTGCGCGAGTTTCTCTCGACTCACCTTGCGGCTGCAGGGATTGGTACCGATTTCTCAGAGTTATCGCTTTCGCTTGCGCAGGCCCTGAAGTTGGTCCGGCCGGAGCTGGATATCTACCTATTAAGTGATCGCGAGGTGGAAAAAGTTGCCGGCAATCCAGGTGCGGAGTGCTTCCGCAGGATCTTTTACCAGGTTGAAGAGCCGCTGGAACTTCATCTCAGCATTCTTGATGGCGTAGCAGACAGGTTCAGTACTCCTTTTTTCGATAACCTACAAAAGTATGCACAACGCCCAATAGGCACTTTCCACGCTTTACCAATCGCCCGCGGAAAATCGATCTTCAAGTCAAACTGGATCAGCGATATGGGCAGGTTTTATGGTGTGAACCTATTTCTGGCGGAGTCAAGCGCAACTACCGGAGGTCTTGATAGTCTGCTGGAACCCACAGGTAATATAAAGGTAGCGCAGGAACTGGCCGCCCGTGCCTTCGGGGCAGATCGCGTCTTTTTCGTGACGAATGGAACGTCTACGTCCAACAAGATGGTTGAGCAGGCCCTGCTTGCCCCGGGCGACATTATGCTGGTGGACCGCAACTGCCACAAATCTCATCATTATGGCGCTGTCCTGGCCGGCGCGCTGCCGCTTTACGTGGAGGCTTACCCTCTCACCAAGTTCTCAATGTATGGCGCGGTGCCATTACGCACAATCAAGCGAGCGCTTCTTGATCTAAAAGCGGAAGGGAAACTCGACCGGGCCAAAATGCTGGTCCTCACAAACTGTACCTTCGATGGCCAGATTTACAACGTAGAGCGCGTAATGGAGGAATGTCTGGCGATCAAACCTGATCTGATATTTCTCTGGGACGAAGCATGGTTCGGTTTTGCTCGCTGGAGCCCGTTCTATCGCCGCCGCACCGCTATGGGAGCAGCAGCCATTTTGGAGAAAAAGTTCAAGGACCCGGCATACCGCGCCGCCTATGCAGAGCAAGAGAAGAACTTCGGCGCCGATTTGGATCCGAAGGATGAATCGCTTTTGGAAACCCGGCTTTTGGCGAACCCTGACAAAGTGCGTCTGCGCGTTTACCAGACGAACTCCACTCACAAGTCCATGTCAGCCCTGCGCCAGGGCTCAATGGTGCTGGTGAAAGACCAGGATTACCACACTGTGGAAGAGCAGTTCCACGAGGCAATATTCACACACGCATCCACCTCACCCAATCAACAGATCATCGCCTCACTCGATATTGCGAGGCGGCAGATGGAACTGGAAGGTTACGAGCTTGTCAATCGTGCCATTCAGTTGGCGCTGGACCTGCGGCGCGAGGTGAACTCTCACCCATTGATTTCCAAATATTTTCACATCCTTGGTGCGGATGAAATGATTCCTTCCGGCTTCCGCGGCTCCGGCTTTGTGGACTATATCGTTCCGGGCGCCAATTGGGCAAAAGCAGTAAAAGCCCTGCGCGAAGATGAGTTTGCTCTTGATGTAACTCGCCTGACTCTGGTGTGTGGGACTGCCGGTTATGATGGCACGCAGTTCAAAAATATGCTGGCTGCGAAATATGACATTCAGCTGAATAAAACATCGCGCAACAGCGTGTTGCTGCAAACCAACATCAACAATACCCGGAGCGATGTGGCGCACCTGATCAAAGTTCTGGTTGAGATCTCACAGGAAATTGAAAAGAGACTTGAGCAGGGAGGCGGCGAGGAACGGGACGCGTTCGCTGCCGGCGTAAAGTCGCTCATGGAAGACGTCCCTGATCTACCGGATTTCAGCAGTTTCCATGATAGCTTCCGCGAGAATCCTGCCAGCATCACCAGCGAGGGCGACATGCGGGCGGGGTTCTTTGGCGCTTACCGTCACGAGCAATGCGAACACCTGAAGCTCTCCAGCCCGGAGATCGACCGGCGGATCAAGGAAGGGCCGGCACTTGTCTCGGCTAATTTTGTGATTCCATATCCTCCCGGATTTCCCATCATGGTGCCCGGCCAGGTGATTACAAGCGACACCATTGATTTCATGCGCAAACTCGATGTGAAGGAGATTCACGGGTTTTCCGCTGCTCTGGGATTAAAGCTGTTGAAGCCCTCTTTTCTGGAAGCGGCGGCAGTACGGGAGATCCACCCATCCAGCAAAGAAAAAAGCACCGTGAAAAAACGGGCCGCATAACTCATTATCGGGCCCCTGATTTTAAGGCGGCGGTAAACTATGCGCGAGCGCCAGCAAATTCTGCGGGACAACGCGAATGGCACCTCCGCGCGGGCTATCAAGGTCTGCTATCAGGAAGAAAGCTATCGCAGCCGCCGCCGGCAGGATCACAAACAAACGCCAGCCAGTTCGGCGCGCGCCGTAACCGATGAGGGCGTTGCAGCAAATTGCGATTGTGAACATCAGCGCCCACGCTGCGACTGGTATGCGGTTCCACCATGCTGCCTGAGTGTAGCCCTGCGAATTCAGCATATCATTCATGCCCGTAACAGTCAGGACAATCACGGCCGTGGGCTCTTCTTTGCGCGACTGGACGGCCGACCATAGCTCGTTTTGCAGCATGGCTGTATCTGCATTGATTTTTGCAAGTCCTCCATCGTGGCGGGTCGTGTAAAACAATATGCGCTGATCGAGATACGCCTTCAGCAACTCGCGTACCTTCGATGTGTCCCCGGAAAGCAGCCCGAGCCGCAGGTACTCGGTACCGATCGCGTTGGCTTCTGCCTCTTCATAAAGTTTGCGTTGGTCATATCGGTTAATGGCCATTGAGAAGCTGAAACCGATAAGGAGCCCTAAAAGGGTTAGCGTAGCTCCCAGTACGATCCCAAAATCTTCCCGTTCATCTTCATTCAACGGGTGTATTTTGGCACGAAGAAAATTGCCGACCTCGGCCGCAAGAAATAGTACGACGAAGGATGAAACGAGTATAAGAATTGGAAATTCCATTGGGTCCATTGTGTGCAGGGTTTTCTCCAAGCGCCTGGGGTGGCTGTGCCGCAGTCCTCAGCCCAAGACGACGGTTTTTTTAATTTTTTGAGCATTTGATGCTGGGGTGATTTCCTCCTTTGAAGGCGAATCGATGCTTCGAACCCGCAGGTCTCTCTGTGGATAAGGAATTTCAATTCCGGCGTTACGGAAGGACTCGAGAATCGCCATGCTAATCTGGCTTTTCAATTCGAACCACACAGACTGGGCGGCCCAGAATCTGAGTTCAACATTCAGCGAGCTCTCACCGAATCCGAGAAACAATGTCTCCGGCTGCGGATGGGCGAGAACGTGTGGGTTCGACGTGGCAATTTCCATGAGGAGTTTGAACACCAGTGCAGGATCTGTACCGTAGGAGACCCTGACGGGTATTTCAACCAGCCGCCGAGTCGAAGACAAAGTCCAATTGGTAACCTGGTTGGAAAGGAGGTTGCTGTTGGGGAGAATCACCTCCGCGCCCTGAAAAGTCAGGACTGTGCTGGATCGAGCTCCAATCCGCCTTACTATTCCCGAAACTCCACCAATCTCAACCGTATCTCCGATCCGAATTGGACGCTCAAACAAGATGATAAGGCCAGAAGCAAAGTTGTTTACGATGTTCTGCAAGCCGAATCCGACACCAAGGCCCAGCGCTCCAGTGATCACGGTGAATTTATTCAGCTCCAATCCTGTACTTGCCAAACCAGCAAAGAACAAAGCCCCAAGTAACACGTAGTATGTGAAGCGTGAAATCGCGTAGGCCATCCCGCCTCGTAACGAGAGTTTCGGAAGCAGGATCTTTCCCAGGATGAAACTTGCGATATTGGCAATCGCATAACCAAAGAACAAGAACAGGAACAAATTCAGCGTTCCACCCAGCGTGACATGGCTCTTTCCAAAGCTGATGGGGTGCTGCAGGATGCTTTGCAGAGCGCTCACTACATTGTTGCGGGCGGTGAAAAGGTACAGATCAACATCAAGCCACACAAACCAGGCGAAAAAGATCAGAAGACGCCATGCCCACCGTTCAATCACGCTGGCCTGGACGTCCGGCAGGGACTGAAACCAGGAGCTGCTCACGGCGATAGTGACGCCTAGATGCAGGACGCGAATCATGGTATAGAGCAATGCGAATGCGAAGGCCGAAAACAACGCTCCCACTCCAAGGACCTGTGCCAGGGATACAAAGCCAATAACGTTGGCAACGACGGAACCCGCCAGGAGACATAGTCCGATAGCATTTGCAGCGAACAGGAACTTGAGACGCCAGGCAGAAGCCGCCTGGATTTTCAGGCGGGAGGGGCGGGTCAACCAGATGAAAATCATGAGGGCAAGAAAAATGATGAATGCGAATAGTTCGCGCCCAAAGGCTGATCCAAACTGAAGAACCTGATGTGTCCACACGACCACATAAAAGACGCATAGCACGTATATAGCTTTCCGCACTGCCGCCGGAACGAGTGCTGGGAGTAGGCGCAACACCGGAGCAACACAGAGAAGGCAAATAACAAAAGAGACTCCGGTGGGGGCCGAGGCCAGCATTCCAATGATTGGAAGTAATGCTACAAGCATCGCGACTGAAAAGGGTCGGAGGAAAATCTGTACCTCGTCAATGATCGCGTCGCCTTTGTCTTCTGATGCCGTGTAATTCTTTAACCGCAATGCTATCAGCAGGGCGAATACATAGATTGCAACCATGCCCAGGAGCAAGAGCTTCTGCGCACGCAGGAACTCGCGTGTCCCGGTGAACCCGCGGCTGGCCGACAACTGCATGATCGTGCTTAACGGCTGGTTAGGGATCTCTTGCTGCCGATCTTGCCATAAAGGCCGGCTGTCTCTTTCGAACAGACTATCGCGTAACCGTTCCTGCGCCTCGTCCAGTTTCCGCAGCACCGCGGAGAGTTCACGATCCTGCTCGGAGATATGATTTTGCAAGGTCAGAATCAGGTTTAGCCGATCCTGCGCCTCCGAGCGTAACTTACGTATCGCATCGAGTTCCTGCTCCACGCGTCCTGCCACCACTTCAAGTCCGGCTGCTTCACGGACCTGCTCTGCAGTGGCCTCCCATCGTGCCTGCTCCTTATCAAGCCATTGCATCATTTCTTCGATATCTGCGGCGCGGACCGTCAACAATTTACGTTTGCCGGCATAATCTTCTTCCAATGCTCTCCAGTACCGATATTCCTGCTGAAGTTGCATCCTATTGGGAATTCCGGTGAGCAAGTCTTCCAACTGACGTGCTCTCCGGCTTATTTCGTCAGCGTGCGCTTCGGCCTCAAGGTCCTCAACCTGTCGATCCGGAACAGGTATAAGAGCCTTTGATTTCTTACGTATTTGCCTGTCCAGTTCTTCCGCTTGTTCCGCAATCTGGGGCAAGGGCACGGCCCGGATAGGAGTTGGTGACGGCATTGGTGATGCAGTCTGGCTTGGAGAGGGTGTGACTTGCGGCGGCAGTAGCTTATTGGACAGGACCTGGGATTTCAATGGCAGGAACGCTAAACAGACGACAATTGCGATGAAAACCCACGAAACGATGGAAAAGTATTTGCAGGACTTAGGACGGTAGTGGATGAAAGACCCGAACCTCAACATGCATTTCCACAAATGGCGCAGATCGAGAATTTCAACGGCTACTGCTCCCATCCCCCTCCCAGCGCGTTATAAATCTGCACTAATGCCACTCGTTCGTTGAGCTGTGCCTGCGCCAGACCCAGCCGTGCAGAGAAATAACGTGTATCGCTATCCAACACTTCAAGATAACTTGCCGCACCGCCACGATAGCGTACGTCAGAAAGACGAGTGGCGTCTTCGGCGGCATTTGTGAGCAACTCCTGCTGTTCCCGGGATTCCTGGTTCTTCTTGTAAGCTATCAGCGAGTCAGAAACGTCGCGAAACGCCTGCTGAATGGTCTGTTGGTAAAACAACACAGCTTCCTGTTCCTGCGCTTCAGACAATTTCACGCCGGAACGAATCCTTCCGCCGGTAAAGATGGGTTGTGCAAGCTGTGCGCCTGTGCTCCAGAACCCGGCAGTCGAGGAGAAGAGGCTGGTCAGGGCCGAGCTTTGATAACCACCGGTTCCCGTGAGAACAATCTGGGGGAAATAAGCCGCTTTGGCCACGCCGATCCGCGCATTTGCCGCAACCAACGAATGCTCAGCAGACTGGACATCAGGCCGGCGCTCCAGAATGTCCGAAGGAAGACCGGCAGGCACCGTAGCTGGAATGGCAGTTTCAACAAGAGTCCTGCCGCGGGCAATAGGCCCGGGATTCCTGCCGATCAGGACACTTATAAAATTTTCCTGCTGTTCAATTCGCCGCTCCAGGTCGGGAATGTTGGCAGCGGCAAAATACACCAATTCCTCTGACTGCCTCACGTCAATCATCGAGGTCACGCCACCCTGGGCGCGGACCTTAACGAGACGCAAGGACTCCTGACGGGTGGACAGGGTTTGTTTCGAAATTTCCATTTCCAAATCGAGTTCGCGCAACTGGAAATATGCGGTAGCCACGTTGCTGATCAAGCTCGTTATGACCGCGCGCTGTCCCCACTCCGTGGCCAGCAGATTGGCGCGGGCGGCCTCCGTGGCGCGCCGGAACTTGCCCCAGAAATCAAGTTCCCAGGCCAACGAGAGGCTCGCCGAAATGGCGCCGGTATTTGTCGCGGGGAACGTGACAGTCTGCGGGATACGCTGGTTAATGCCTGCAGCGCTGGCTGAAATGGTGGGCAACTGATCGGCGCGAGTGATCCCCAGCAATGCCTGAGCCTGCAGCACACGAGTGGCCGCAATTCGCACATCATAATTCCCGGCGAGCGCCGTGCGGATCAGCTCCTGTAATTGCGGGTCCTGAAAAACCGTCCACCACTTTTCATTCCCCAGGGATGGACCGTTCTGGCTCCCGGGCAATTGATCAACACCACGGTACACCGTTGGAGCGTCCACCTTGGGACGCTTGTAGTTGGGGCCTAAAGTGCAGCCCGTTTGCAATATCATCGCGAAGATGATGAACCTAATAGTGACATGACCAGGCCTCATATTCCCTCATGCAGCCGCTGCTGGTGGCTTTATCAAATGCGGCTCCGGCTCTTTTTTCTTACCTCGATGTGCCAGACGTTCGACCAGATCGAAGCTGACCGGGATCAGAAAAATGGCGATCAGCGAAGCCGCCAGCATGCCGCCAATGACAGCGCTACCCAGCACACGACGGGACACAGCGCCGGCCCCGGTGGCCGCCCACAACGGCACACATCCCAGAATGAAAGCGAACGCAGTCATCAGGATTGGCCGTAGACGAAGTTTGGCCGCTATGAGGGCCGCATCTTCGGGTGATTTGCCTTTGTCAAACTCCATTTTTGCGAACTCAACAATCAAGATCGCATTTTTAGCGGCCATGCCAATCAGCATTACCAGCCCGATTTGCGCATAAACGTTGTTTTCCAGTCCTCGCATCCAGAGAAACCACAGGGCGCCGAACACCGCAACCGGTGTTCCCAGCAGTACGCTGAAGGGCAATGACCAGCTCTCATATTGGGCTGCGAGAATCAGAAATACGAACAGCAAAGACATTCCAAAGATGACGCTCGATGGGACCCCCTCACTTGCCTTTTTTTCCTGGTAGGACATGCCAAGATAGTCGAAACCCATTTCAGACGGCATGGTCTGGGCATAAACTTCTTCCAGCGCTTTTACGGCCTGGCCTGAACTGTAACCGGGCGCGGCACTGCCATTGATTTGTGCGCAGCGATAGAGGTTGTAGCGCATGGTGAACTCGGGGCCGGTGGTGGATCTGATCCGTGTAAGAGCACTCATTGGGACCGGCTGCCCCGTACTATTGGAGACGTAAAACTGGCCAACATTCTCAGCGCGCGTTCGGTAGTCTCCTTCTGCCTGGACATAGACCTGCCATTGCCTGCCAAAGCGATTGAAATAGTTCACGAGCACGCCGCCCATGAACGCCTGCATTGTTTTGTAAACGTCAGAGAGCGGCACTCCCTGCGCGATCACTCTGGGCCGGTCCACGTCAACATAGACCTGTGGTATGACCGGGAGAGCCGTGGTGGTAACGCCAGCCAGTTCAGGACGCTTTCGCGCGGCTGCCAGGAACTGGGTGAGGTTCTTGTTCAGGAACTCTGGGTCCTTCCCAGAGCGGTCTTCCAGCAGAAAGCTGAAACCTCCTGAGGCGCCGACACCTGGAATGGCAGGAGGCGGAAAAGAGAAAGCAATACCTTCTGCCACTTTGGCGAGTTCCGGGCCCAGATGCGCCTTGATGGCTTCATATTGTTCTTCCGGCGCTTTGCGCTCCGACCATTCCTTCAACGTGATGAAGTAAAACGAGCTATAAGTAGCCTGCACACCGCTGAGCATGCTGTAGCCGATCACTGAAGTCACACCTTCGACACCAGGCGTTTTCTTTACAATGTCCTCGATTTTGCTCGAAACTTCGTCATTGCGTTGGAGTGAGGCCGCATTGGGCAGTTGCAAGCCCGCATAGACGTACCCCTGATCCTCATCGGGCAGAAAACTTTTAGGCAGACGGGAGCCGAACCACAAGGCCAGCACAGTCAGGGCGACAAGAGAAATCATGCTTAACCCGACTTTGCGAATCAACAAGCCGCAGACGGTCACGTATCCATCCGTCGCCCGGCCAAAGACGCGATTAAACCAGCGGAAAAATTTGGCCAGCGGACCGCGGCCTTCTTTTTTGGGACGCAACATGAGAGCCGAGAGCGCCGGACTCAATGACAGCGCGTTGAAGGCAGAGAACAATACCGAAATGGCAATCGTGATGGCGAACTGCTGATATAACCGCCCCGTAATCCCGGGGATGAAAGCCGTGGGCACGAACACAGCGGCAAGGATCAAGGCGATGGCGATGACTGGTCCTGAGACCTCTTCCATGGCTTTGACAGAAGCGTCCCTGGGAGAAAGCCCGTGTTCAATATGATGCTCCACGGCCTCCACCACTACGATGGCATCATCCACAACCAAGCCAATGGCCAGCACCAGACCGAACAATGACAATGTATTGATGGAGAAACCGAGGGCCGGAAAGACCACAAACGTTCCCACCAGGGAGACAGGCACCGCAAGCAGAGGAATCAGCGTTGCCCGCCATCCCTGGAGGAAAATGAAAACCACAATAATGACAAGGATGATCGCTTCAAACAGGGTTTTTTGAATTTCGTGAAGGCCTTCCGTGACAGCGAGCGTGGTATCCAACGCAACCGCATAATCAAGGTCCTGGGGAAAGCGGCTCTTTTGCTCTGCCATTAATTTGCGTACACCGGCGGCGGCTTGCACGGCATTCGTTCCGGGCAACTGATAAATTGCCAACACCGCCGCAGGCTTTCCGTTGTAACGTCCTATGATGTTGTATGTCTGTGCGCCCAGTTCAATGCGGGCCACATCTTTCATATAAAGCATTGAGCCATCAGGGTTCGCGCGTATTACGATGCTCCCGAACTCCTCAGGAGACGGCAGCCGTCCCTGGGCCCGCACGGCATAGGTGAAGTCTTGTCCTTTGGGTACAGGTTCGCCGCCAATCTGGCCGGCAGGATTCACATTGTTCTGTGATTGGATGGCTTTAATGATCTCGGGAACGGTCACTCCTAGTTTTGCCAGACGGTCCGGCTTTACCCAGCAGCGCATTGCGTATTGTCCGGCCCCGAATACGGTCACGCTGGCGATACCAGGAACTCGCGTCAACTGATCATTGAGATTGATATAGGCATAGTTGGCAAGAAATATGTTGTCGTAAGTTCCCTTGGGTGAAACAAGGTTTACCAGCATCAACGGCGCTGCCGTAGACTTCTGCACGGTCACGCCGGCATTAATGACGTCGGTCGGCAACTGGGAGTTCGCCTGGTTGGTCCTCATCTGTGAGAGGATCTGGTCAGTGCTGGGATCCGTCTTGATATCGAAATTCACCGTCAAGGTCATTGCGCCGTTATTGGCGTTGGTGGAATACATGTAGTTCATGTTGTCCACGCCGCTCATCTGCTGTTCGATTGGAGTCGCCACCGATTGCTCAATGGTTTCCGCATCTGCGCCTGGGTAAGTGGCCTTCACCTGAATTTCAGGAGGCGCAATATTGGGGAACTGTGCGGTAGGGAGGCGCAGCATGGAGATAACTCCAATAATCACCATAAGGATGGCGATGACCATGGCGACAATAGGACGGCGAATAAAAAAGTTTGCCATTATTTGGCCTGTCCGGATGGTTGAACCTGCCCACCAGAGGGTTGAAAAGGTTTAGGAGCAACCGGAGCGCCTTCTTTCACTTTCTGAAAGCCTTCGACAATCACCCGTTCTTCCGGCTGTACTCCGCTTTGGATAATCCACATGTCGCCGACACGCTCTCCGACTTTCACTGGGCGGAGGCTGGCTTTGTTGTCTGGCGTTACCACTGCCACCTGATAGGAGCCCTGTGTTTCGACCACAGACCGCTGCGGCACCAGCAGTGCGTCTTTTGCAACGGACGTTGGCAATCGGACCCGGGCGAACTGTCCCGGTCGAAGCAATCCAGAAGGATTTTCGAATGCGGCAGCAAAGCGGATAGTTCCGGTTTTAGCATCGACCTGGCGATCTGCTACCAGAATCGAGCCCTTGTGCGGATACACGCTTCCATCAGCCAGAATCAATTCCAGGTCTTTCTTTGTGCCCAAGGCACGCTTGCCAGTGACAATTTCGCTAATTTTGTTTGCAGCGCGAAGGTATTCCTGCTCGCTGACGGAGAAGTAGACCTTTATGGGCTCGACCTGTGAGACGGTCGTGAGCACAGCAGTGGGCCCCACCAAGTCGCCAATTTGTCCTTTTGCTAGGCCGGCTATTCCGTCAACAAGTGACCGCACTTTGGTAAACTCGACGTTCAGCCTGGCTTGTTCAACTTGCGCTTTGCTCCCGGTGACAACAGCCGCGGCAGCCGCATTTGCCTGAATGTCGTTATCGAGTTGCGCCTGGGGTATGGCGCTCTGTTTCGCCAACGGCGTGTCACGCTGCACATCAAGTTCGGTCTTGCCGCGCTGCGCCTCTGCCTGGGCCTGCTGTCCTTTCGCTTGTTCCAATGCAGCCTGAAATGGCCGGGGATCGATTTCAAACAATACGTCCCCTTTCCGGACGAGCATGCCCTCGCGATAATTCTGCTTCAATAAGTACCCGGTCACCTGAGGACGTATGTCAGCATTGACGTAACCATCCAGAGTTGCGACCCACTCGCCGTAAATCGGCACGTCTTTCTGTTCGACAGGCACAACCTGGACTTCAGGCGGAGGCGGAGGCGCCGCCTCGGTTTTAGTTGCGCAACCGGCGAGCGGCAGCAGCACAGCAACAACCACCCCAATGCTTATACAAAGGTGGGGCCTGTGAGTTTTTACAGATAAGGTTGCAAGCATTCATCCCCCCTAGGAGGCCATCTCTGCCGGCGCTTCGTATTTCACTAACTCCGACACCGCATTCTCCAGAGTGCCTACGCGATTCTTAGACTGTTAGGGCGATAACAGAACTGGTAAAACTAACGGTTCTCTCGACAAAGCTGAGGATGCAAAGTTAGGCATATTGATTGCGGATCTCTGGTCTGCTCAGGCACAAGAATGGGTGGGGTGGCAGACGTATGGAGTTCCATCACGCAATCGCTTTCATTCGTTGCTACCTGTAGATGTCTACAGGTTGAATCATTTTCAATCTGCAGCTTTAGTTAGCTGGCGGGCGCGAGATGAGAGCCGTCCCCATGCAAACGCAACAACGCCCCCGCCCGTCCCGGTTTATCCATAGCGTCACTCCCGGGACTGCAGCAAGTACCAACACCCCGGCTTGAAGAATGGCAGCGAAGAGAAAGATGACCGACCACACGCTTGTACCAGGAAGTTTTATGACGAGAAAACCTGCAACAGCAAAAGCCGTTTGGATCAGTGCGACGCCCAGGATGCCGAAGGTGACGCTGCGAATCGTGGCTCCGACAAGATGCTGATACTCCGGACCTCGCTCACCGAACAGCCGAATGGCTAGAGAACGGGTGACATTGGCGGCGGCTTGAGCGTTTGCCAGAAGAACTCCGGAGATCAGGATCGATAAAAAGAACTGCAGGAGCGTAGAGCCAAGCCCCGCTGAAGCCAAGAGGATGGCGGGAAGGGCGGACTTGATTTGAGGAGCAAACTTTGCCAACGTTCCGGTGAGGTTCGTAGAGGCCGCGCTCCACGCACGGCTCAGGGGAACGCCAATGACGGGCCAGTGCTCGACGCTGGCAGGAGGTGATGGCATGACTAATGTTCCGTCCCGCAGACCCGCCACCACCGGCCTTAGCCCTTCGACAAGTTGTTGGCCGAGCAACACGAGTGGGACGATTAGGACAGCCAGGAGCAGTAGGATCCAAAGAACGGCAGCCAATGCTCTGCGCCCTTTTAGCAGGTGCTGTAGCTTCAGGAATGCCGGATAAGAAGAAATGGCGATGATGATGCCCCATACGATTAGGGGTATGAAAGGGCGCAGGATCAGCAGACAGCCGATCACCAGCAGAGCGGCCAAGCCGATCTGTATAGATATCTCGAGGGCGTCGTTCACCTCAATCTTTCGAGTTGTCACACTCAACCTCCAGCAGAGAACCGAGG
>DASXKZ010000153.1:0-6105 GCA_036496525.1 Candidatus Angelobacter sp. | reverse complement strand
CCTTCATTTCACTTGTGAGCTGCTGCATGTTCTGATCGATCTGATCATTGGCCTGCGTCAACACCACCGCAGTTATGGACTGAACGTCCGCTCCGGCAGGCATCTCTCCGTTTGTGGATGCAAAACGCGCGCGAACCTGAGCTTTGATCTGCGGCACATCAGGCTGCGACGCCTGCGCGGTAGCTTGTGCCTGCTGCGCAACCCATGATTTTGCGGAAAGTGTAAGCGAATTGCTGAGCCGACTAATCCGCTGCGTCAGCAAAGGCGACGCCGCTGCACTCCCACCCTTGGTGAACTTCCAGGTGCAAACAGCCGTCCCCGGCAATCCCGCAGGTTGCATCGGTCCAATCCCACCCGTAAGCGGAGTGGAGGTGGACCCGCTGACGCTGATGCTAGCTCCTATGTCCTGCACCGCAGGGAATGGCCACTCGTATTCTCCGAAAACAATTGGAGCAGGTTTTTGTGGCGCCCCGGAAAGTGTGACCAGCCGCGCTCCAGTCACTGCATTATTAGCCCGCAACTGCGAATGGTACGACTTAATAATTATCTGATTGTCGGAGGCGCGGACAAAGATCGCAAAGGTCGCCTCCATCGGCGGAACAGCTACATTCCACTGCATCTTCGCCGTTTGCGTTCCCTGCACATCTTGCCGCTCGCCCCGTCCGATGACGCTCCATGTTCCAGGATAAATCTCCAAGGCACCTTGCAGCTTTGGCTGGCCTGTAATCGTCCAGATCTGGATCTCCTGATGTGAATAGCTCGCAGTCTGCACCGTAAGCTGACACTGCGCAGAACCCGACCATAAAGGGTCTTGCGGTGAGGATTGGGAGAACGCGAGTTCACTGATGCCGGTCGAAAATGATGCCAACAGGAGCAGAGAATATTTTGCGAGCAAGATTCGGTGGCGGAAGTATTTCATCTTTATCTTTTCGACTCGGCGGGCCCGAATCGAAGGAAAGTATAACTCTGGGGCGCTTGGAGAACTCGAATCGGACTTGAGTTAGTTGTTTGTTGAAGTCAAATGCTGAGGATCCCTACTCTCTGTCTGCGAAAATAAAGCTTCAATTGTGGATGCCCGTTTTCTCGCTTTTGAGAGTTCTGCCGATAAACAATGAAGGTTGATCTCGCGTCCAAATGATGGCCCGGATATCCGTAGCCATTAAAAAATCCGTAGTGTAAGCACTCTGTTAGACGGCTGGCCCACCCTCTGCGATATTCAGTAGGTAAATAGAAAGTCAACACAGTAGTAGATATCTGATACGTTAGCGGCTAGAGAGTAGCGTGTTAACTATCTTGTTTTAAGTATGATAGCCAATTAACCTTTGGTAACCACCTGATTACTAAAGTCCGAATCCTCCCTCTGCTTCTGTCACTTGCCCGCTCCCTCCAGACAGTCAAGAATTTGTATCAGCACCGGGCACGATCCGGGCCTTCGGGATTCGTTTGCACGTAGCCTAGCGGACCCCGGCTTTACGACACGCCGGTACAGGACGGATATGGTGCGAATCTGATCATTAGGAGAGAAGGATGCGAAAACTTATCGGCGTTGCCGCGATTGTAGTCATGATTTCTGCGTTGGCCATGGCTGGGGAAACACCCAAGCCTGAAATTTATGGTGGCTACCAGTTCACCAGCACCGATGGTGGCTGGCATGGCAGCGGCTTTAACACAGGCGCAAACGTGTACATTACTCGTTGGCTGGCTGGAACCGCAGATTTAGGCAGTGGTTTTAGCTCTGGTTCGAAGCTCTACAGCTACACCTTTGGGCCGTCAGTCTCAATGCAGAGGAAGAACTTCACTCCATTTGCGCACGCTTTATTTGGCGGCGCTCATGCTTCCACTGGTTCCATTGGAGATGGTGGAATGGCCATGATGTTTGGTGGCGGTGTGGACGTGGGAAATAAGAAGTTTGCCATTCGTGCGGTCCAGTTCGACTGGCTGACACTTCGCTTTTCGGGCGTTACCAACAAGAACAATATGCGTGTGACCACTGGAATTCTGTATCGGTTTTAGTCTGGTCGAAGGTAAAAAGGGCGGCCCAACGGGCCGCCTTTTTATTTTTAGCCAGCTAAGGCGCTGGGAAAGCGCGTCTGAAAATCCAATAACCCAACCCACTCCGGCGTGACCGTAATCCGCACCATGCTGGAAACCATTCCGCGAAGCTGATTGACCCAGGTTGGCCCTTGCTCTGGTCCGAAGTATCGTTCAGCCGCGGCGATATATTCCGGCACAATTTCATTCAGAGTTTGTAATCGAGCGCTGCCACGAATCAAAAGAACCTTGTGCGGGAAAGTATTGTTGTCAATCGTAAGCGCGACTTTGGGATTCTTCGCCAGCGCTTTGAGTTTCGGAGCTTTGGGAGGACTCGCCATCACCACTTCTTTCCCATTCCAATGAAACCAGATAGGAACGACTCTGGGAGTCCCATCGCTCCAGACATAGGCCAATCGGGCTGGGATTTGTGACACCAAAAGTTCTTGTGAAATTGGATGCTGAAGAAGTCCGAGGTCTCCCTGCTTGATCGCTTCAGGCATTGATCCTCCTTCGAATGAATGATGGAAGGGAATTTTGCGCCTACTCTGTCGGAAGGTCAAATGCCCACATCATCAATCATCTTTGTTTTTGATTTTAAGGCCCATATAATTCCCATGCGATCATGAACTGCTTCATCGCGCCGCCAGGAGCGGGCTATGCAAACGGTGCTTCAGGATCTTCGCTATTTTCTACGGCAAGCCGTCAGGAATCCCGGATTCACGTTGACGGCGATCATCTCGCTAGCGCTCGGCATTGGCGCGACCACAGCAGTCTTCAGTGTCATCTATGCGGCATTGATCAACCCCTATCCTTACCCCGCGGCTGACCGGATTGTGCGCCTTGCAGTATCCGATAAGACCGGCGAACCGCAGTGGGCCAATCTGAATGGCCCGCAGATTTTCCAGCTCCGTCAGGTACCAGTTGTCGAGAGCGTGCTGGCGATGGGCTACCGTGCTATGACCTTGACCGGGCAAGAGCTTCCGGAGAATGTTGGCGCCATAGACCTTATTTCGAATGGCTTTACTGATTTGGGTGTGCCACCCTTGCTCGGTCGTGGACTCTTGCCTTCAGATGCGCCCGACGGTCAGGACCCGCAGCCCGTAGTAGTGCTCTCCTACAAATTTTGGCAGAAGCATTTTCTTTCCAGTCCGGACGTACTGGGAAAGACGCTGCAACTCGATCATAAAAATTACATGGTTGTGGGCGTTGCCGTGCCGCGATTTACCTGGTACAGCGCCGATATTTATCTGCCATTGAAGCTGACGCAGGATCCCGGCAAGACGTGCATCATCAATCTCCGCCTGAAACCAGGTATAACTCCCGCAGCTGCGAATGCGGCACTGCAACCTCTGCTCGAGCAGTTCGCCAAAGACATGCCGAAGCACTTTCCTGAGCACTTCAAAGTGCAGGTGGAAGGACTAAACGAGTGGGTCAATAGAAGCATAAGAGGAACTTTGTATTTGCTGTTCGGCGCGGTAGCGTTGCTGCTGGCGATCGGATGCGGAAACGTATCCATTCTGCTGCTGGCACGCGGGACCGCACGGCAGCATGAGCTCTCAGTTCGCGCCGCCGTTGGAGCACATCGGAAACGCATCGCTCGCCAACTGCTCACTGAGTCTCTGTTGCTGGCGTCTGTTGGTGCAGCGCTGGGCGTGGCCATGTCCTACGGAATCCTGGCTGGCATCCGGGCCGTGCTCCCTCGCTACGCTTTCGCGCCTGAGGTCGTGATTCGCATTAACCTTCCCGTACTCTTCTTCAGTGTTGGAATAGCGTTGTTAACCGGCGTGGTCTTTGGGCTTTGGCCCGCGCTGCAACTCTCAAGAACGCAGGCGGGGCAAATGGCGCAATCGAATGTGCGCCGTGTGATCGGCAGCGTGCGCGGCCGCAGAACACACAACGCACTGATTGCGGGACAGATTGCCTTGACGCTGCTGCTGATGGCTGGAGCGGGTTCTGCCATGGAGGGCTTTGTGCAACTGCTGCACACGCCGCTTGGCTATGATCCGCACAATGTAATGACAGTAGTGATTCCACTGCATGATAACTCGTACACTTCGTGGGCAGCGCGTTCCGTTTATTTTGAACAGCTGCGTGCAAAAGTAGCGGAGACGCCCGGCGTAACCATGGCAGCAATTTCAAACAACGCCACTCCGCCCGCCAATGGATGGGACGAGCGATTTGAAATCCTGGGGAGAACTGCTACAGATCAGCAACAAGGCTCAATCAATCTAATAAACCACGGCTATTTTGCGACGCTACGCATTCCCGTGCTGCAAGGACGGGTCTGGACCGAAACTGAGAATCACGACGGCGCGCATGTCGCGGTCATCAACCGGACACTCGCGCAGCGCTATTTCCCAAATGATGATCCTCTCGGGCATTCGGTGCGGCTGACAGATCTCGAGAACCGTCCGCCAGAGATGTTAACGGCCCCGAACATTGCCGACGCGTGGTTGCAGATCGTGGGTGTTGTGAGGGATGCCCGCAACGATGGACTGCGAAATCCCACCAAACCAGCGATTTTCGTGCCTTATACATTGGACATGAGGCAATGGACACAGATTCTGGTCAGGTCGGAAGCGAATCCTTTGCTGCTGTTGCATGCGGTGCAGACGCAAATCACCTCAGTAAACCCAGAGCAGCAAATCTACAACGAACTCGAAGACCTTGACACAGTGATCTCGGACCAGAGCGAGTGGCAGCAGGGGCACCTCGTAGCTTGGATTTTTGGCGTCTTCGCCTGGCTCGCGCTAGTGCTTGCAGCGGTAGGACTTTACAGCGTGGTGTCCTACACAGTGGCACAGCGGACCAACGAGTTTGGCATTCGCACCGCCTTGGGTGCTCAGCGTGGACACTTGATGCGAATTGTCTTCGCCTCGATTTTGGCAAGCGTGGGGGGCGGCATTGTAATCGGCTTGCTTCTCACTGTGACCATGAACAGGGCCCTGGCAAAATGGACCGAAGGCAACTCACGTGACCCACTGATCCTATTGGCGGGAGCACTTCTGCTGGCCTTCGTATCCGGGATCGCTTGTGCCATACCGGCGCGGCGCGCTTCGGCAGTTGATCCAATGACAGCACTGCGCTGCGAGTAGCTCACGTAAATATGACAACGGGCTGCCCTCTTTGTGCTTTTCAAAGGAGGCGGCCCGAATCATATTGCTCCGCTGAATTGTCTACTTCAGCGATGCCATATCAATCACAAAGCGGTATTTCACATCGCTTTTTGCCAATCGTTCATAAGCTTTGTTGATGTCCTGCATCTTGATCATTTCAATGTCAGACGTAATCCCATGATCCGCGCAGAAATCCAGCATCTCCTGGGTCTCACGAATACCTCCGATAATTGAACCAGCCAACCGGCGCCGCCGAAACAGCAAATTGAAAGCAGCGATCGACGCCGGTTTTTCCGGAGCGCCTACCAGCGTCATAGTCCCATCGAGCTTAATGAGTTCCAGATAAGCATTGAGGTCGTGATCAGCGGAGACCGTGTCCAGAATAAAGTCAAAGCTGGCAAGGTGCTTTTGCATTTCAGCAGGATTGCTTGAAATCACAACTTCATCCACACCCAGACGCTGGGCATCGGCAGTCTTTTTCGGTGAGGTTGTGAACAGCACTACATGTGCGCCAAAGGCCTTGGCAAATTTCACTCCCATGTGTCCAAGCCCGCCCAGGCCCACGATTCCGACTTTCTGTCCTTTACCGACATTCCAATGCCGCATCGGCGAATAAGTTGTGATGCCTGCACACAACAGTGGAGCAGCGCCTGCCAAATCCAGTTTGTCCGATATCCGCAGCACAAAAGCTTCTTTCACCACAATGCTGTCGGAGTAGCCTCCGTAGGTGACGCCGCCAAGAATCTTGTCCTCGGCGTTGTAGGTCAATGTTGGAAAGTTGACGCAGAATTGTTCGTCGCCAGCCACGCAACTCTCGCACACGCCACAAGAGTTCACCATACAGCCAACGCCGACGGTGTCTCCTTCTTTGAACTTCTTCACAGCGCGGCCAGCCTTCACCACGCGTCCGACAATTTCGTGACCCGGTACACATGGATAGACCGTCGGCATGGTG
>DASXKZ010000152.1:0-19877 GCA_036496525.1 Candidatus Angelobacter sp. | reverse complement strand
GGCAGTGGCACCTCATCCTCTATTTGTTGTTTGGTGAGGCCCAAGGCCAGAATGAAGCGCTCCATGAGTTCCATATGATTCGCGGTCTTTGAAAGCGCGCCTGTCTCTTCTTCATAGAGGTTGACAGCCAGGGCAGTCCTGGATTTCTGGATCGGACAATGGCAATAAATCTGTCCCAGATAGCCGGTGAAGGCCCTGGTCAAGTGAAACGCCTGAAGTGACATTTTGCTGACCAGGGGAAGGTTCTTCTTTGGTTTGGCCATCTCTTGAAGGACTGGGTGGTCCAGAGTAAGCCTCTTATGCAACGTCTGTTCCAGTTTGTTTCTGAATTCTTCTTTGCTCAACATTGTTTATCTCCTTGATTTAATTGCGAGTGAATTTGTGTTGCAAACCAACGACATCGAGTGACTTGCTCTGGATATGCCGCATGTTTTCTTACGTGAAAATTCTTGCAGGATGCTGTGGAGGGGATAATCCTCATGGATCTAGCTATTCGTCGAACACGGGTGGCCGGCCTCGGTAATGAGTCCCGAGCGCATGGGGCACTTTAGGGTTTGCTGAAGAACATTCGCGATCGATTGCACACTCCCGATAAGAGAGCTTGATCGCGCTGAAGCGGGCCGGTAACTACAGCTGTTAGGCAGCCACGCTCACTGCAGTTTCGAGAAGACGAGAGATATTTTGGTGAAGCACCAGTGACTTCTCCCTGTCGTTCAATTCCGCCAGAGGGCCGTTCTCCGCCGTCACTGCTTCGACAAAATCTTTCTGGGTGCCTTGCAGACGAAACACTGGAAAGTCCGTACCGAACATCACTTTATGATTGATTCCCACAGACACCACTTTTTTGACCGCCGTGGCTGCAGGATCATAACCAAGCGTCGTCTGAAAACCGCTAATATCCAAATAAACGTTCGGCCTGAATCTGCACATCATGATGCACTCTTCCACGAAACTGACTGCACCATGGGCCAGAATGAAATTCACGGTCGGGAAAAGACGTGCTGCATCGTCGACCAGGAAGGGTGCGGCAAAGTTGAAATCCAAAACCGGTGACGTAGGTCCAATATGCAATAAGACAGGAACATGGTGATGCGCACAGAGTTCGTAGTAAGGAAACAATGAGCGGTCACTTGGACTATAACCGCAGGGAGGATATAGCTTGAGCCCGCGAAACCCGAACTCCACCAGCGAGCGCTCAAACAACGCCAGCGCGTCTCTGCCCCAACGCGGATCAATTCCACCAAACACTTCGAATCTTCCCGGATGGCGCTGCAGCACCTCGCGATGCCTGTGGTATGACTCTTCAATCGTGAGCTTGCAGTCCTTAAGAGCATAGGTGAAGTCCGGGATCAGCAGGACGGTCTTGCTGATTCCGCATTCATCCATCTCCGCAACCAGAGCATCGCACAAGGGGTCCTGCATCTTGCTCATGAACATGGCGGTAAGCTTCTTCGCCGTCACAGGAACACCCTGCGCCGAAAGCGCAACCACCATATTCGCTACCGATGCTTCGACAAACGACATGGGATTATGCTCTTCAGATGCAATATGACAGTGGGCATCAACGATCTCAAAAGCGTCGGGTGTCTCGTCTTCAATATTTCTGCTCATGCCTGGCCTACTTGTGCTTTGCTCATGATGTCACGGGCCGCGGCGACCAGGTCCTCCACGGTCTTGAGCTTGGCGACATTGATCTCAACGCCCAACTGGGCGATATCGATTCCAAACAACTCTTCAAACCGGAACACTAATGACAGCATTCCGATAGAATCCAGACCCAATTCTTTTTGCAGACTGGTGGCCTTGGTGATTTTTACTTTCTTAAATTTGCCTGCAACTCCTGAGGCAATCAGCCCCATAATTTGCTCGTCGAATTGGGCATCAATCTCCACTAAGCGCTCCTGGCAACTGTTTTACCGGTTTTGCCGTTACCGTTCAGGAAGTGTTGAGCAATCTTCCTTCGATCAAGCTTCAGATTGGGCCGCAAAAAGCCGTTCTCCCGTGAAAACGGCTGGTCGCTAAAAATCACCGTGTCCACCGTGAGGGCTGGTTTGCGCTCGTTGAGCTGGTCGACAAACTGCTGAATGCGTATCCTGACCGACACGTCTTCTAAGCTTTTGGGAAGGACCACGGCCACGAGATTCGGTGAGTCCTCATGGGCAAACACTACAGACCGCGCAACGTCAGGACATGCATCAATTTCTGCCTCGGGAAGCTCAGGGTGAACCTTGGTTCCGCCGGAAGTCACGATCATCTCTTTCTTTCGTCCGACCAGATAGAGATATCCATCTTTGTCAAACCTGCCTACGTCCCCTGTAGCAACTCGGTCCCGAGTGATGAATGTTTGCTCTGCCTCGCCATCAGCGCACTCGAAATAAGTGGAGGCAATCCGGTACTCGCGAATAGCAATCACCTCTCCATCAGGAGCAAGTTCCACCCGTACTCCCGGTAGCGGCCGTCCTACAGAGCCAAGCTTACTGTCCCCAGGGACATTCAGAGCGATGCCACCAAACTCAGTCATGCCGTATGTCTCATAGAGCGGTAGTTGCATTAGGCGAAAGAGTTCGAGAGTGGACCGTTTAATCCCGGCCATGCCCGTGACCATGAAGCGCATTTTACCGCCTAAAGCTTCATACGCATCTTTGAAAAGCGCCCGCGCAACTCGTGCGCGGATCGCTTGTGAAGGCAGCATGCGGATCATTGAACCGGCACTCCGCGCCGTCCAGCGTTTCCATCTGGGCAGATTGTAGAAGCGATTTTCGAAAGCTTCATAGAGCATTGGCGGAGCAACCAGAATCGTCGGTTGCAGGTCTTTCAGCGCACGGAAGAGCCGGCTCGGATCGGTGACGATGAGATCAAACCCATACCACAAGGCTGAGTAATACATGAGGCGCTGCTGAAAGTTCGAAATCGGCAGGAACAGTAACAAGCAGTCATCCGGCAATGGTTCAGCTCGTTGGGTAAATGCGTCAACACTGGCTTCAATGCCCTGCCGCCACAAGGTAAGTCCCTTCAACCGGCCTGATGATCCGGAAGAAAAAACCAGCCCTGTTGTCTCAAATTCCCGATCCGCCGGCCCTGCGGGGCGCGGAATTGCCCGAATGTTCTCATTTTTTCCATCCAGAAAAGCCACGGCGGAGGACTGCGCTGCTGCTTTGTGCTGCTTGTCTGAAGATGGCACCAGCAGAAGTGACAATGAATACTTGTCAATCAGCTCGTCCGCGCTCATGTGGGCAAAATCATCAGTGAACGCCACGGAGAGCGCCCGCAATTCCAGGAGGGCCAGATCGTAGATGATCCATTCGTAGCAGTTGCACGCCCAGATACCAACGCGGGCTCCCGGCTGGACTCCACACTTCCTTAACCATGCGCACGCCGCCATTACATCCGTATAAACAGTTTGATGGTCTCGTTTGACAACTTTGCCTTTCTCAAACGTAATAATTACGTTCCGGCGCTTTTTCTCGGCGATGTGCGAACTCAGCTTTCTGAGGTCCATGCCATACTCCTTGTCAGGAAGTCGCTACAGCCGAACATGAAACACCCATGTCCGCGGATTCAGCTTCAATGCAATCTGAGATTGATTCAGGCGCACGCGGTTGAGATATCAGCCCATCTGCGTTTCGAAAGAATTCTTTGAGCATATCCGCCACGAATTCAGGCCGGTCATAAAGGCAATAGTGTGTCGCGCCTTTGACGTGTATATGCCGGGCATTGGGGAAGAGGGCCGCAGCTTCAAACGAAGCAGCCGGCGTTGCAACCTGGTCGTATTCGGCGCTTATCAACAGCACTGGAACCGTAACTTGTGCGAGTCTGGATCGCACATCGTACTTCCAGAAATCAACCAACTGATGGGCATAGTTGACGGTTGTTTCTTGTGTGCGAAATGGCGCCAGCACATAAGGTTTGAGATCAGCATTCATGAGGGAAAGCACGTCTATGCTCAGCTGCTCGCCGCCATTCTCCAGCATCTCTGTTTCATTCTCTTCATCGCGTGAGTTCAAAGTGTTCATCACTGAGGCGGCCATGGCCGGCTTACGCACCAGCATGCGGCACAGTGTTTCCATGTTGCGCTCGTAGGGACTGTCGAGCTCTTTAGGTCCACCATCACATTTCAGTGTGTTATTGAGGAAAACCATGGAACGTACGACCGATGGGTGACGCAAATGGAATTCGACCGCCACTTTTCCGCCCGTACACCAGCCCACCAAGTGACATGCCTGAAGATTTTCGTGTTGAAGAACAGCAGTCAGATCGTCTATTTGCTGTGCCAGCTCGAATGGAGGAGGTGGAGCAACAACCCCGCGCGGTTCCCATATGATCACGCGATGGTCTTCCATCAGGTTATCAAGCAAACGATACCAATACTCCAGTCCCTGGCCTAGCGCATTGAGCACAACTATGGGGACGCCTGTTGTTCCAGCCACATAATAGGTAAGTTCCGATCCGTCTCTATCGACGGTTTTCCGTTCCAGCTTGTCAGGCAATTCACGGGCGCGACGCCTGCGAGATGCCAGGGCCTTGTCTTCATCCTTGCGAAGCGATTCTAAAAGCGTTATGCAGGCCTCTTCTTCAAACAAAGCCCTGTCTGGAGAAATGCCTGCAATACGATAAGTTTCCGATTCGGCCGCTCCTGAAGTCCCTTGCTTCAGGATGTCTCCGGGACTGGACAGGCGTTCCTGAAAGATCTGGTCGATCGCATTTAGAGATTTCGCATTTTCAGCCGGAAGAAGACTGATGCCGTAGGCAATGCTGATGCACTCAAATAGAGCCGCCAAAGGAGTCTTCTGCGGATTGGCAATGCGGAAGTGCGAGTTTGTCGTGCTTTCTTCGCGCGAGATATTTAGGAGCAACTCTGCAGCTACGTCGGCGGGCAGCAGATTCACGCCTGCATTTGCCTGTGTAACAAAGCGCAACGCCTGATAATCAAAGTATTGCGGTGACCGTTCTTCAATCTCGGCTTTCAAGGAGTGCAGCGTCACCAGGAAACGGGAGAGAACACTTCTTTGCTTCAGGGCTGCATGCTCGCGACCCAATACCAATGAAGTTGAGAACGCGCGGTACGTGATGTTCCGCGCTTTACACCGCTGCGCAACATCCTGGTAGAGCGCCTGCGCTGCGGAATCCTGATCGACATCATCACAGCAAACAAAGTTGAATTTCGCAATGCCGATACGAGCACAAATCGCGAAAAGACGGTCCAGAGTTTCTGAAGAGCTCTCAGGAACTTCGACATTCACGAAATACCAGAGCTCTGCTGCATCTACTGAAGAATGTGCATCCGCCGATTGCAGCCTGCTCACCATTTCCTGCAGAGACTTTTCGCTTTGCTGTGGGGCAACGCGGGCCACCAAAGCAGGCACCTGTTCTGTGGCGATACCATTGACTGGGTCAGAAAAATAGAAAACCCTGTCATCCGACGCGCTGAAGCACTGCGCCGCAAAATGACTTCCCAAGCAGCCTTCTATGCCATGAATAAAGATGTTCCGCATATTCAACGTCCCAACTACGGGAACAAGCGAACAGACCATTTATGAGGTGATTGCAAATGCCCGAACAGGAAAACTTCCAAAAGATTTCACTTTTACCGGCACAGCAAAGAAACGAAAGCCATCAGCCGGAAGCTCTCCGAGGTTGGTAAGGTGCTCCACAATGGGGATGTTCGCTTGCAAGAGTATTGTGTGCACTGGCCTGGCTTTATCATGAATGTCATCAATATTCATTGAGTCGATTCCCACCAGCGCGACTCCGCTTTCCGCCAGAAATTCGGCAGCCTTTACGGTAAGAAAAGGCGGCGCATCAAAATAGTCCTCACTCAGCCAATAACGTGACCATCCCGTATGTACAAGCACGGCTTTACCGGCCAATTGCCTGCCCTTGAGCGATTCCACATCCACTGCGCGATCTCGATCGGCTGTAATGCGAACTCCAGGCAGATCAGCCAAAGTGTCCAATGGCAACTCTGAAAGGTCTTTGCCCTCCGGGAAACGATGAAAAGGCGCGTCTATATACGTTCCTGTGTTGGCCACCATTTCAATCCTGCCGATATGAAACTCTGTTCCCGGAGCATAGAATGCTTTTGAAGATTCCCGGCTGCGATAGTCAGTAATTACAGGCCCAGGCATTCCTTTATAGGTAACCATCCCATGTTCAACGGTGTGGCTGACATCAATCAGTCTCTTGCTTGTATTAGCTGAGGGGGACTGGTCCATCTGGGAACGTTAGATCCTGTCGAAGAACGGGCCCGGCTGTGAGATTTTTTCCAGACCGGAGAATGTTGAGACCGGGCAATTTTGTTCCTCGGGCTCGGCCAATGCTGTTGAACTCTTTCCTCGACTGCTGGTTTCACGCAGCATGGAGACTCCACACATATCGGTATTGACGAGGTCACGGCGGTGATGGGCCTTCAGTTTCGTCAACACATTCGATACATGGAACTTCACGGTGCTTTCAGAGATGCGCAACAATTGAGCCATCTCCCGGTTCGAGTATCGTTTGCGCAGGAGTTCAAGTACCTGGTTCTCCCGCGCGGTAAGCATCTCCTCACCGCTGCTTACAGTAAAGCGTTGTGACGTAAGTTCCACGTAGATGCGAATGATCTCACGAGATGCCCAAACGCGGCCGTCTGCGACTGCCTGAATGGCAGCGCCAAGCAGCTGCGAAGACTCATCATGAGTAATAAAGCCGGCTATCCCAGAGTGGAGCAAGCGTGCCACTTCAATTTCCGGTTTGGCGGAATCGAGTGCCAGGAATGCACACCCAGGAATGGCCGCCGACAATCTGTCAAGATATTCCGTTAATGGAAGCGGCAACCCCCAAAGATCAATCAGAACCACAACACGCTGGCTTGCAGGAAAGCGGTGCGCAATCTTCACATGATCCGTCAGAACCACTGGAACCATCTTGTTGACTCGAACAAGCTCAGCAAGATGGTGCGCCGCCAATGAATGAAAGACAACAAGACCTACATGGATCGGAGTTGGAGTCGATGTCTCAGCTTGATCCGGTTGAGATAAAGAGCGTGCGTCCGGTACTGTTGTTGCTGCAAGCATGGGGGATGCCAAAATGTTTCCAAAACCACACGCCCGGGGTTTGTAAAGATGAAACATCACCGGACTTTTTGAAAGTCTTGCTATTAATAATTACGAGCCTACTTCCCGGATTGCGCGGCCTGTTCCATCTTAATGCGCAAGCTCAACGGACGCATATCAGTCCACACCTGGCCAATGTATTCCAGACACTCAGCCTTTGTTCCCGTCT
Organism: Candidatus Angelobacter sp.; assembly: GCA_036496525.1. Taxonomy (GTDB): domain Bacteria; phylum Acidobacteriota; class Terriglobia; order Terriglobales; family Acidobacteriaceae; genus Angelobacter. The sequence goes on along the minus strand of DASXKZ010000152.1, from coordinate 12,617 downwards.
TGCCTGCATCTTTCCATCCGAGCGGCAATTCACGGTGGGCCGGCCAGATCGAATACTGCTCTTCATGATTCATAACCGCTTTGTAAATTGTTTTGTCTTCGCTGCTGTCCACTTCAGGCCTCCGTTTAAAAGGACAAATACGGAGACGGACGTTAGTTCTTCCATCTCCACCAAATCACCTCCCTGAAAAGAAAACGCTCAGAGAGTTACTTGCATTGGCTGAAAGCAGGCTGCCGCCATTCCTAGACCAAACTAATGTTCAGGACAAGAACGAAGTGAGGTAGCTTGGTCGAACCCTGCTGCTAACTGAATACCAGTTGTCCGACGCGTTTGTCAATGCTTGAGAGTGAGAAATCGCTAACGATTTAGAGTAGAAGACGAAATATATCCTAGGCTAGTATTACAAGCCAATTACTATCTATTCCCAAATTGGTATAACAACCTATAGGCTACTCCCAAATTGGTATGTGATTAACTATAGAGTCTACTAAGTGATACAAAATATTGTCTGTAATCTATTCCCAAATTGGCACTCACGCGGCTGCAGTCCATTCCCAAATTGGTACACGACTGTTGTCCTTTTCTGCAAATTTAAAAAGTAATCAATTGGTTTTTTCGATGCAGCCGCAAGTCGAGCTATTTTTGTGGAACCTCTCCACAGATGCGAAATAAGGCCTCTTGCTAGACCTTCACAGACGGCGCAGGAATCTGTTGCAAGCATGGTTGCTGAGGATGGGTTGGTGATAAATTGCGAACCCTCGCCAGCTTCAGAGCCACCATGCGCGCACCCGCTTTTCGCGATTCCCTCGCGAACACAAGAGTTCTGCGGGAAAAGGTCCTCTTTGTGAATGATGATGCTTCAAGAACAATATGGACAGTGGTCTACACCGGCAAGTAATCGAAATACCAATTGAGTGTATTCAGTGCCTTATGAAGTTAAGAAAGAATGTCGCGGTTGCGAACGCGCTATCCTTAACGTAGACTGTCAGGGCATGAATCCAACTCAAATAGCTCGTGCTCGCTATCGCGTCATCTTCGCCAAAGACGCCCAGGAACTTGAGGCTAAATTAAACGACACAAATTTTGTCCCGTCCGAATATGCAATTACACACCTTACCTTCAATTCAGGACGTGCAGAATATCTGGTCATTCTGGAACGGGACTGAGTCCTTTTTCCGAAGGTTGCCCGCTCGATCATTCGTGCCGGTCGCAGCTCGTGTAGGCTGTTCCAATCGCAGTTGCGACTGTACGGCGATGCGAAATTCTTTGGGGTCAAGATTCCATGACGGCTAGCAGATCTTCGGTCAATTCCAACCTCCTGTGGTTTGAGCATTTATCCCGGAGCAAAAGGCCATCGCTACGGTTGTTTTGTTTCCCGCATGCAGGGGGAACTTCTGAGACGTACCGCAGTTGGCAGCGGTGGTTTCCTGAGCAGATTGATCTTTGCCTGGTGCATTTGCCCGGACGAAGCAAGAGATTAAGAGAGCAGGCATTCACTCAGACCGCTCCGCTGGTGAAGGCAATTGCCGACCGCATTGCGCCCGAGATAGATGTTCCCTACACTTTATATGGCCATAGCATGGGGGCCACCATCGCCTTCGAGCTGGCGCGTGAACTCTTTCACCGGCACTGCACCCCGCCTCAACATTTATTTGTATCTGGCCGCCGTGCTCCCCAGTGTCCTAGAACCGAACCGGCAACGTTTAATCTTCCTCATGACGAATTTATCGCCGAATTAAGGAGGCTCAACGGCACCCCAAGAGAGGTCCTGGAGAACCCTGAACTCCTGGAATTGTTCATGGGTCTTTTAAGAGCAGATTTCGAGTTGGTCGATACCTATGAATACCTTCCTGCGGATCAGCTCTCCTGCCCAATCACGGTATATGGAGGACTCCACGACAAAGAGGTTCCTGCGGAAAGCTGCAATGCGTGGAAGGAACAGACATCTGTAGGCTGCAACGTAAGAATGGTCAGTGGAGACCATTTCTTTATTCGTAATCCCATACAGGATTTTATGGCTGCATTCCGAAGCGACGTATTGAGTGCTGTTCCCGCATCACGCACGCAGGAAATTTGCGACTCAAAATGCTCTTAAGTCACTGTCCGCAACAAACTCTCTGTTCCATTCCACTTAATTTTGCGGGCTCTTTTCAAAACTCTCTCCTAATTCTGAAACACATGATTCCCGACGGCTGTTAGACATCAGCGCCCCCAACAGAGTTGACAGAGTTAATAAGCTAAAGCGATTTCCGAGTTGCCGTAACCCCGGAAAGAGACTCTTAGAGGCTAAAAGCCCGACAATCTATCGCAGAGCACGCAGCATGAAATGCTGCTCCACTCCGTTACGATCTACATTCGCGCTGAAATGCTTTAATTTAGGAATCGAGACTTTTCTTTCCTCACTTATCGGCAAAACGGGTAACGAAAGGACATCTTGAGCATTGGAATTTAAGAGTTTTTAATATTCATTTTAGGGGGGACTAATCTCCTCCTGTCACGATATAATCTTTAGGACGTTGGCCGTTTTTCACCAACTTGAACTCGATGCTTACAATCAAAAAATATCTACGCTGGGCGGTGCTGGGCTTGATTTTTGTGCTCACGGCCTCAGTCAACTTGTTCTGCGTAGTTATTGATAATGACAATGATGGCGATCCCACTACGGGTTTAACCATCGAGTTCACACTTGTTCCGGGTAAAAGAATCCAGGTTGTAGCCAACCCAGTACATCAAAAATCGACGCTGGCGCCCAAAGTGTTCCGTTCAGCGTTCTTCTACAAACAGCGAACCGAGCGTTCGGATGATGTGAACACGAATTCCAGCTTTTCCAATCTTGTCAACGTCCTTGGCTCTCCGCTAAGGTGCTAGCTCTCTAAATCTCTCCTGAATCTTCGTCATTGTTTCGCCTTGTCGTCGCTCGATTTCCCTGCGGCGTTAACCAGCGGCCATGGCGTTTTATTCATCCTTTAGTTTTATTCATCCTTTAAAGGTTCCGTTGGGGGTGGTCTCCTCCCTCACACGGGATGGAGAAATTTATGGCACGCGTTAAACGCAACCACCACCTCTCCACGAAAGAGTTGATGCAACTTACCATCTGGGGCGGACTGCTGTTGGTCATACTTCTGGGACTCGTATATGGGCTTGTGCGCGCCGGCGCAGTAATACCGGTGGGTAGTGGAGTTGAGCATCATGCCGCAGCCAGTACCGGAAAATCGGCAGATTCTCATCCATAAAGCACTAAAGCATATGCCCCTTGGCGGCTGCATTGAGAGGCCGCCAATTGCTAAGATTCAAGCAGTGCAGGATTTCCTGGGATAATGTACACCGTCCTTACCCATGCGCAAATATGCGCTTGGAAGGCGGTTCCTCGCGTAGGGGGTTTATTTCTTCTAACCCCGGCTTCAGCCACATAGCACGACGCAAAATTTCGTCCCCTCTTGAGCAGCGGGACAGATCCTTTCGTCTCACGGAAGTTCCACGGTGATAAAGGCGATATGAAGCTCGGCCACAGCATGGCATGTTCCAAGAAGATAAAGGGCGGATGCTTATTCGCCTAGATTTCGGTCATAATCAAAAACAACCACAATTTCCGTCAGTACCACTAAGCCATTGAGTTTGTCGGCTTTTGTCAACATTTCGACGGTTGTCTCCATTCCATACACCTTTCAGGCCAACGCTTTTACCTCTGTTCCTAAGGCCATAAGCTTCTCCGCCCTGTTGAATCTCTTCTTTAATAGGCTCCTTCCAAAAAAAATTAAAAAGTCTAATTAGGGGTTAAGACCCCCTTAATGTCCCTTGAGCAGAATGTCTCATCGACGCAGGGCTCTGCGCCGATCTTTTTCACAACTTATGAACTCGCTTCTCACAAAGTGTTTTCGCTGCGCGGTGCTGGCCATGATGCTCCTGCTCTCGGGGCTGGCTAGCATGGTCTGCTTCTCATATGACGCAGATGGCGACGAGAGCACTCCTCCAGTAACAATCGAGTTCAACGGCATTGTTCCCAGCAAGAAAAGCATTCAGATTCCAAAGCCACATTCCACAGCGGCCGCTCATCACGTTCGCGACGAACAGCCGGCATCTACTGAATTGGTGGCTTTGAACGATTTCTCGTCTGCTCCAGTGCGTGACAAAGAGTCACCGCAACTCCTCGTTCCACTCAGGCGCTAATTCCAGGCCCAATCTCTCTTTTTTCGTCGTAACAGCCCAGGCACAAAGGCAAGTCACTGCTCGCTCATGAGAGCGACAGCTAAATCAAGCTAACGCAGTTCCATGGTCCGCTTGAACCCGCCTTTAAAGTTTTGCCGCCAGGGAATGAAAGATACCGTTCACGACGGAACCACTCACACAACTCGATCGCCTTGCTGGACCGGACTTTGTCCCGCGGGAGATCACCCGTAACCAAGAAAACAGTTTGCAGTGTCTTTCGGCGCGGTTATTTGCCGCGAGCACGCAGACTAACGACGACTCTGAGGAGATCAACAATGAAAGCGTCTTCCGGGACTCTGGCTTTTGTGCGCATTTTTATCTGGGTAATCGCAATCACAGTGGCGGTTGGATATTTTGCCCACGTGCGCGCGCAAAGCGGCAGCTTACCTGAACAAGGGATGGTAATCCCAATTCGCCCCCTTGCACCGTTATCCACTGTTCCAGTTCCACCGGTATTCGGAATGGAAGGAATACTTGCCGATAAGACAGCAGCGATAGAGCTGGGCAAAGCTTTGTTCTGGGACATGCAAGCAGGCAGCGATGATATCCAGGCCTGCGCCAGCTGCCACTTCAACGCAGGAGCAGATAGCCGGGCTATTAATCAGGTAAATCCCGGCCAGGCAGGCGGCGACAACAACTTCCAGGTAGGCGTTTCTGCCAATGGTTCATTAGGGCCGAACTACCACTACAAGGCAGGTACGGCGGGCGCCGGATTCGGCGGATACCACGACGGAGATTTCCCATTCCGCAAAGTGACCGACGTAAAAGACCGCTTCAGCGTAATTTCCGATATCAATGATGTCTCGGGTTCGCAAGGAGTATTTGGTCTTAGCAACGACAAGATCACGGTTGACGTTCAGATTACTCACCCCAGGGATTTGGATGATAACGCCAACACTAACAAGAATGATGGCCCCAAAACCGCTGAGGGCGGCGACGACGAGGGATTCACTTACGGCAACGGCAAGCCTCATCTGCCTAGTCATAAAGATCTTCCATCCAACAGTTCCGGCAAGGGTAATGGAACAACGCAATCAAACGGCGGCAAAGGAAATAAGGTTGGCGGATCAGTTGTCACCTCGAACAGCATTGAGTTAACGAACTCGGTGGCTGATCCTGTCTTCTCTTATCCAAATCCAGCGAACCCGACTGACCGAATCAATGTTCGCAGAGTAACTGGACGCAACACACCGAGTGCGGTGAATGCAGTTTTCAACTTCCGCAATTTCTGGGATGGGCGCGCACAAAACGTTTGCAATGGCGCCAACCCCTTTGGCGCTCGTGACAATTCGCTGCACCTGCTGGTTCTGGGCACTGACGGAAAGCTTGGTCCTGCGCACGTGGGCATGGCGAACTCCGCCCTCTGCTCGCAATCTCTGGGGCCGATTCTCAGCAGCGTAGAAATGTCCGCCGATGACCGCAATTTTCACCAGGTCGGCAAAAAACTTCTGGCTCGGGTTCCATTGGGAACGCAGTTGGTTGATTCCACAGACGGCGTTTTGGGAATTCTTTCGAAAGCGCCAGGCAAGGGACTTAAGACCACTTACTCGGCGCTGATCCAGCAGGCATTTCAGCCGGAATGGTGGCAATTCTCACGCCACATCTGCACCGCCGCAGATGGCAGCACGGTGACCAACGTCGATCCGGCAGCGTTTGAAACCTGCCCCGCCGGCACAGACGACTACACCCAGATGGAATACAACTTCTCGCTTTTCTGGGGCGTTGCCGTTCAGATGTATGAGAGCACATTGATCGCCGACCAGACGCCTTTCGATAAGTATATGGAGCAGCAGAAGACGTACACGCTCATCGGCGACAACAATAAACAGAGCTACACCATTCAACTCGATCCCGGAATTCAGCCTTATTCACTTTCGATCATCGCGCTTGATCCTCTGGCGGACTTCACCGATCAGGAAATGGCATATGCCTTTGACTACGGCGATGGACGCGTGATGGGCGTAGGCCTGGATAGCGGCAACATTGACTACGCAACAGGCAGGCTGACGGTGCAATTTGGCATGCCGCCCGTGAGCACTTTTCCTATCAAGATCAGCTACTCCGTGGGCGCTACGCCGATGACCACGGGGCAATTGCGTGGCCTGCTTGTGTTCCAGACCAAAGGGCGGTGCGTGAATTGCCATGGGGGGCCGGAGCTTTCCAACGCCTCCGTAGGCACGGTGAGCACTGTTGGCCCGGCGGAACGAATGATTATGGCCGACATGCAAGTCCGTGTTTACGACACGGGCTACTACCACATTGGCGTGCGGCCAACCGCAGAAGACGGCGGATTGGCAGGCACAGACCCCGTGGCAGGGAAGTCGCTCTCACAATCGGAGTATCTAAGAGAGCGCGTCTGCAACGATTCCTCCGAGGCAATCATGATCCCGGGACGCCCCGGAGACGGCATCTCCATGGCGCCACTGAATTGCGGCGACGAAACAGCGCGAGGCGGCTTCTTTAAAGCGCCGCAGCTGCGCAATGTCGCGCTGACCGCTCCTTATTTCCACAATGGCAGCCAGTTGACGTTGGAACAGGTGGTTGAGTTTTACGACCGAGGCGGCGACTTCAACACCTTTGGCGAAGAACACCAATACATGGATGCCGACATCGACAACCTTGGCCTGACGCTTCAAGACAAGACAGACCTGGTTGATTTTATGCGCAATGCCTTGACCGATCCACGCACGGTAAGCCAGGCAGCGCCGTTTGATCACCCACAACTGCGTACTCCCAACGGTCACCCGCAGAGCGCGAATGGCTATCCAGTAATCGCGGACCCAAAACATCCGGGGCAGGCCACCATGCAGTTCATGGAAATTCCAGCGGTCGGAAAAAATGGCGGCAAACCTCTGCCGACATTCCTGGAGAACATGCTGGGGGTGACCAATGGCTCCAACTAATTTCCGGCAAAAAGCAGTTCAGCAAAAGCTAGAAGATTTCCCCCTATCAGCAAGGCAAAACACGAATACGAAATTGAAGGACCACGACGGAAGGAGCTTCAAAATGACGGGTTTCGAGCAAACAAAAAATGTTCTGAGGGTAGCGGGTGTTCTGCTGTTGCTGATGATGGTAATGGGCGCAAGCATGGCGGCCCAGAGCCTGAATCCGGTCCCCTTTCCAACGCCGGCGGTAGTTCCTCCACCGGCGGCAATCATGCCGGCCTATCAGACGATACCGGCTGGCGTTTTTCCCGCGGGGCAGATGCAATATGCCTCTTTGGACGACTCACCAGGGCTGTGCAATAAGGACGATAATCCGGCGCCCACACCGGATAATCCGCCGCTGCCCGATGGCTGCAAAATGACGGGCGGCTGGATGCAGGTCAATAATGAGTTGATCCGTATCCCGGCAGGCACCATCATTGTGATGCCCAACACCTTCCTGACCTGGGAAGAGCTGTTCGAATTCAACCCCAATGTTCACCAAACCGATGCAGTGAAGGAAACCGGCCTGGCTATGGCCGATGTGGTCAGGTTCCCAGGCACGTACGAAGTTGGAATAGACGCCAACATCGTCAACGGGCAGCACATTGCGGGAATCGTTCGTATTGCTCAGGATCCTCTCAATACGATTTCAGGTTTCATTGAAAAAATCGACTATGCCGCCGGCGTGCTCTACGTCGCGGGACAGAGAATCCAGCTCAACGATCCTAAGATCAGCATCAACATTCCGAATCCAGACGGATCGCCAACGGGCGTCATTATCACCAAAGGCCGTTATAGCGCCGGGCAATCGCCTGATCCGCGCATGGAAGTAGATCAAGGCAACCCAACCGTACGCACAGCAATGGGCTATCCCATGTGCGTGCCGGTGACACCTCCAGGAACCTACAACGGTGAGCTAGGAATTCCGGGCGTTCCTGATCCGTATGTTCTGGTTGCTCCCGCCGGCTTTACCTTGACCAGCATGGATGATCCGCAGTGTCCGGAAATCAACCGGCCGCGCGATCCTAACGGCCTTGGCCTGGTGCCGATCTTCATCATGAACGGTCCCGGCGATGCACCAACACCTGACAACCCATTTCCCCAGGACCCATACGCTGAAATGCCGTTCGAAGTGGGCGACTTCGTTGACGTGATCGCTACGCAGGAAGTCGATGACCTTGGCCCGTACATGACGGCGACTGAAGTTGTCGGCAACGTTGGCAGCTATACCGCTCCAGGCGTTGATCCCGCTTATATCGTGGTGGAAGTCACGATCATGGGCACGTCAGGCATGCCTGATCCTCTGTTCCCGCAGGAAGCCGGCGTCAGAACACGGGTCGAAGGCATGATGACGGACTCGACACGCAACATCGATGTTTCCGCGATTGACATGGACTGCAACGGCAACGTGACTTTCCGTGAACCGGCATGGGTATCGAACTTCACCGTCGAGCCAGGACTGCCGGGCATCGGCAAAAAAGGCCGTTGGCGCGTTCGCTTCCCGCAGGGCGGAAACTTTGAACCTCCTACGCAGAACATTGGCGCGCGCGTAAGCGGCGGCGTGCTCGGCAAGAACAAGAGCGGCCTGGATTTCAACGAGTACCAGTTGCCCACCGGAGAATTTCTCTATCCGGAACTTCTGGTGCCGGGCAATCCTCCGCCGCGCAACAATTTCCGCGACTTCCAATATCTCGCCAACGGTTCTGGTCCGCTGCCTTTGATTGGCAGCGTGTTTGAGAGCACGCAGCTCCAGTTGGGTCTGGCGCCATCGAATTTCTATCCCAACCAGAACTCCATCCAGCTCAATCCGTTCCCGGATGACACGCTGCCTCCGCTGACATGCACTCCGGGCACCTTTACTTCCGTTGCGCGGCCTGTGTTCACATCAGCGCCGAATCCGCCGTTCGCAGGCGTAACAGTCATTCTGGATGGCACAGCCAGCACTCCGCCAACAGGTCCCTTTGCATGGTCGCAGATCATCAATCCAGGCGATCCGGTTGTCACGATCCTCAATGCCAACCAAGCGAAAGCCAGCTTCGTTGCTCCTGTAGTGGCAGCGCCGCAGAACCTCGCGTTCCAACTCATCGTGGGCGGCGACGGATTTACTCCTGCCTCAGCCCCAGCAACCGTGTTGGTGCCGATCGTCGTACCTGCGCCAAATACTCCTCCGACCGTCACAGCTTCAGCGTCGGGAAATCCAGTTGCCAGCGGAGCAGCTGTCACGCTCAATGCCAGCGCGGTTGATCCGGCAAGCGGAGCTCTCACCTTTAACTGGACGGCTCCTGCGGGAATCATCCTTACACCGGCATCGCCTGACGGTTCAGTGCAAACCTTCACTGCGCCTATCGTGCCGCAACTCACAGCACCGCTGTCACTCACGTTCAGCGTAACGGCTACAAGCGCTGCCAGCGGTCTTACCAGCGCTCCAGTGACTGTGACCGTGGTTGTGAATCCGCAGGCTGACATCATTCAGGTCACCGTGGCGACTTACAGGACAAAGAAAGCGCGTCTTGTAGTTACCGCTACCGACTTCACTCCGGGTGTGACGATTACTTGCACTCTGGACATCATCAACCAGGCAACTGGGCAACCGTACTCGGCCGTCATGGGCCCGAGCATTCCAGCGGCACCGGGTGTGTTCCAGGTGTTCTTCACCAACATACCGTCGCCCAACTTGATCACTCTCACCTCGAGCGGAGGTGGAAGCTCAACCACAGGCGTAACAACTTTGCGGTAACCAGTGAACCAGCGGCTGCCGGGCTTCGATCCGGCAGCTCAAGACTTTGAATCGATGCCAGCCTGTGAAGTTCAAGAAAGCAGGGTGGCAAGGAATCAGCAAAAGAATTAACCAAGAGAGGAACCGAACATGAACTCCAAACCTACGCGGGCCCACAGCAAGGCTCTGCAATCTGAAGAGAATTCCTTGCTAACTCGCTTCAGGACAAGCATCACGGCCATTGCGCTGGTAGCGTTATTGTCAGCGGCCAGCGCATTCGCTTCACCTAGCAGGCAGATCGCCAACCAAGGCATGAATCAACCTCGCGGCATGGTTCGTTCCACTGTGCCGAACCCTGTCATTGGCGGCTTGCCGCTTCATGATTATTGGGTCTCGGACACTGTGCTCGGCTTCTGCCGCATCGATCAGGTGCCTGATCCGGCTAATCCGCCGCTCACGCATGGCGTGCTCAATGCTGGCACCTGCCTTGCTACCGGCATCTTTGAACCCTCTGACTACCAGGTGGAAACCAACGGTGTGAATGGTTCCAACGGTTATGTTTTCGTGGGTTCGAATGTTGGCATTACCCGGCTCAGCTTTATCGTTGATCCTGTCAACCCCACCAAGACCGTGATCGACACTGCAAATCTCGTGATCTTTTTTGGTCCGGGATCGCTGTTCACCAACAATGTCGCGATAGGTAAAGCCGCCGGCGGTGCAAGCGCCAAGCTTGGCCCCGACGGAAAACTTTATGCCAGCTTCACCGGCGCCACCGATATCTGGCGCGTGCTCAATCCGCTTTCGCCGACTTTCACTCCCGCCGGCAACAAGATTGAGCGCGTTGGCGTGAGCACCGGCATCGGCGGCGTCACCACTGACATGGCATGGGTCGGCCACGATCTCTGGCTCGTTGACGTAGGTTTCCTCAACCGCATCCAGAATGCCGACCAATGCTTTTACACCTTCCCAAAATGCGCCGCTACGTTGCAGTTCCAGTTCTTGTCTGTACATACGGGCATGGAGTCTGACCAATTCATTTCTACCGTCCCGAACGGCCGCTGGCTTTACTTTGGCAACGGCAGCCGCGTTGTCCGGTATGACACCACTACTCCGGGCCTGCTTCAGGTCTGGAACCAGAACGGCACCATCAACGGCAGCGCTACTCCGCAGGGATACTCGCTGATTCTGGGTATCAACTTTATTCAAACCGCCACACCCACGTTGTTGCCTGATGGCAGCTTCTTTGAAGACATGACCGTCGTGAATGATCCGTTTGTAAATGCTCTGTTCCCGCGCGCTGCTGCAACGCCGCCGCGCAACGGCGCAGGCGTAGGGTGGCTGCTTGCAGCCAGCACCTTGCCGACAGTCGAATCATGCGTCCAGCCTGTGGGCGTACCCACTCCTCCTCCGTGCGTTAGCAGCCCGCTTGGAACTGGCGGCACAGGAACGTCACCCAATCCGGTTCCCGCAAAGCGCGGCGTTCTGTTTGTATCCGGCATTACTCATCCTCGCGGCTTGCTGTACCTGCAGACCAACTGGTGGGTATCGGACGAACAGTTCGGTTTCTGCCGCATCGATGTGAATCCCGTCACCGGTGCAACATCGCTCAGCCACTGCTTCCAGCCGGACGCAACTTTCTATCCCGGACAGACAGCCGCTGCCCCGCCTAACGCGTTGGGTCAGCAGGTTGTCTACGTGCCAGACGCCTCGGGCTTCACGTCGAACATCTATAGGTTCCTGTTCACGCCGGATGCCAGTGGCGGCACTATTACGCCGACTGGAATCCTCAACGGCGTCGGCAGCAAAAAGGGCACCAAAGTTGAAACTGTGGCACTGCCTAATGGTCCTTCCAACGACGGAGCTCTTTACCTCGGCTACTCCGACGCAGGTTCTATTGAGAAAATCACCAACCCGGCAACCGCGCCCGGAGCCCCCATAGGGGTTGGAAAAGATTTCAATAGCACCGGCGTAATCAGCATGGCGTTCCAGGGCAATGATCTCTACTTGTCAGAACTTGGTCCGCCGCCCATTGACGGCCAATTCATCAAGAAGGGTGTTGTCACGGTGATTTTCAAGGCCTCACCCAGCGCAAATAACGGCGGAGCTACTCCGGTAAAACGCGCTATCGCTCGCCTTCAGACTCCGCAGATCATCGTGGAAAACCCCGGCGGCTTCACCATGGGCCCCACCGGTGGAAGACCGTGGTGCCTGCCTCCGTTGGGCGTAAAGCTTTCACCCAGCGTGCCGGCGGACCCGGCAACGACCCCGGCCTTTTACATGGGTACGCTTGGATTAACGGCGGATGGTGTTTTCAATCCCGGCGTTACCCAGGGCCTGGGTGAACCGCCAAGAGTCGATCAATATGACTTCGTCTGCACCACGCAACTTCTGTGGGTGAATGAAGCCGCAATCGATCCGACCCGAAGCCTTAGCAGCCCCCTTGGTCCCGTCACCGCGCTCGGCTTCAGCGGCAATGATGCTGCTGCAGTCCTGGCAATCGGCGACGATCCGTCAGTGCAGGTCCCAACCCAGTCGCGGCAGCACGGCATTCTCCGCCGCAACGGGCCTCCGGGCACTGGCTCAACGGGACAAGGACACGTTTACCTGGTGTTCTAAAAAAACGGTGTTCTAATTGACAACCGTTCAACCTAAACGGGCCGGCGCTGATAAAGCGTCGGCCTTTTTCCATTTTTCGATCAGTGTTATCAGTGGTAATCAGTGGTAAAGGTCATTACTTTTTCCTGATCCGCGCCAGATTGGAGTCAATA
>DASXKZ010000151.1:0-6658 GCA_036496525.1 Candidatus Angelobacter sp. | reverse complement strand
ACCAATCTTTCCCAGGCCGACGATGCCGAGTGTTTTGGCGCGAAGCTCGGTGCCCTGCAAAGATTTTTTCTCCCACTTTCCAGCATGCATGGAAGCATCCGCTTTGCACAGAAAACGTGCCATTGCCAGCATCATGCCCAGCGTCTGCTCAGCGACAGCTACGGCGTTTCCGCCGGGAGTGTTCATTACCGCGATTCCCTTGCGCGTAGCAGCATCGAGGTCCACGTTGTCAACGCCAACTCCCGCGCGTCCAACCACACGCAGCTTGGGAGCGTGCTCTAGCAACGCGCCATCAACCTGCACAGCGGAGCGCACGACCAGAGCATCCGCGGTCGCCAGATGTTCGGGCAAATTGCCGTTGATCTGGTCAGCAGTGACAATTTCCCAACCCGGCTCCCGCAAAAAGTTCACTGCGCTCGAGGAAATCTTTTCAGCGACAACAATTTTCATAAGTAACTGGATCCTTTGGCCAGAGTTCAGAAATGATTACAAAATAGACTACGGGAAAATCCACAAACTGCGTAACAACTCCTTGACAAGAAAATTACGCCGCGCTGACACCTCATCGCGAAGCAATTTCTAGACTGGAACAACATCGCGTCGTTCGCGTCGGGAGAATAGATTTCATGAAGTTGGCATGCGTTTTATTTCTTGCCTGCATTGTTCTCAGTTGCGGTTACGGTTCCAACTATAACGGCATGAATCCGGGGCCGGGGGCCATCCCAAGCATTTCACAACTTTCTCCTACGTCGGTGACGGCTGGAGGGCCGGGTTTTGTCCTGACAGTGGACGGCACAAATTTCGGTACGGGAGCTGCGGTTTACTGGAATTCCGTTTCGCACAACGCGACTTACCTGACCGGGCAACAGATCACAACCACGATTTCCGCAGCTGAAATAGCCGATCCGGGGAATGTACAGGTTTATGTCCGCGTCAACGGGCAAAATTCCAATACCATGATGTTCCCAGTGCAACAGTAACGTTGCGCCGCTTACACGCCTACAGGTTGCCGCTTTTCCGAAAGACTGCGCGCGTAAACTTCCTGCGCCGCCCGCACCGCTGAACCGTATTCAACCTGCTTCCCGGTAACGCTCGCGAGCACGTGTTCCAACGCCGCGAGAATCCCGACTGTGTCCAGATAGTCGTAGTAGCCAATATGCGCCACGCGGAACAGTTTGCCCTTCATCGCATCGCCCTGCCCGTTGGCAACCACCGCAGAGAATGATTCACGAAATTCCTTTACCAATTTGCCGGAGTCAATTCCTGCCGGAGCATTGACCGCAGTCAACGCTGCTGCTGGGGCCGACGGCGAGAACAATGTGAGTCCGAGTGCCTGCACGCCAGCGCGAGTCATCTCCGCCGCGAGTTCAGCGTTGTCTACAAGGTTCTTGCGGCCTTCAGCTAAATCGCCTTTGCCCATCTGACGGACAAAGTCCAACGCCGCACCTAACGCAGCAAACAAAGAAGTCGCCGGAGTGTAAGAAGATTCACCCTTCGCCGCGGCTTTGCGTTCCTTGCGGAAGTCGAAGTAGTAGCGTGGATTCTTAGTAGCTTCCATCCACTTCCAGGCACGCTCACTCACCGCGCAATACGCGAGACCAGGAGGAATCATCAGAGCCTTTTGCGATCCACCAATGATGATGTCAATTCCCCAGCCATCCACATCAAAATGCGTGGTGCCCAGCCCGGTAATGGCGTCCGCCACGAGCAGTGTCTCATCGCCCATCGCCCGCACCAGCTTGGCAATGCCTTGAATATCATGCCGTGCGCCGGTGGAGCTTTCAGTCGTTTGCACGTAAACAACCTTCACATCCGGCGTCAGCCTAGTTTTGATTTCGCTCAGCGAAAAAGTTTGCCCGTAAGGCACGCTCAACACATCCACGTTGCAGCCGAAAGCTTTGGCCAGATCGCTCCAGCGCTCACCGAACTTGCCGGCGGTCAGCACCAATACCTTGTCACCGGGCGAAGTCAGGTTCGAAACCGCTCCTTCCATCACGCCTGTGCCGGACGAAGCCAGCACCAGAACGTCATTCTGTGTGCCGATGAAGTCCTTCATGTCCGAGAGGACACGGGTATACAGCGCCTTGAAATCGGCGGTGCGGTGATGGGCAGAAAAGGCCGCCATGGCGGTCTGCGCAGCAGGAAGCAAAGGTGTCGGGCCGGGAGTGAAGAGGCGATTCTTAAGCAACATTTCCTGATGATCCTTATGAATTTGATTTCAACGAATGTTTAAGCTAAAGGTTTGTTTTGCTTTAGCCGTGGGGGGCGGTAGCACCGCTTCGTCGGGTGCGAGGCTACCGATTATTTTACCAAATGCTGCGCTTTTGCGGGCCTACAAGTGTCCGCGCAACATCGGCTTACGAATTGCCTTTATAATTCTTCCCCATGAGCCTCATCGAACAGATTCAAAAAGACATAACCGAAGCCATGAAAGCCCGTGCGGAACATAGGCTCTCCACCCTGCGCATGGTCAAAAGCGCCCTGAAGAATAAAGAAGTGGAGAAGATGGCTCCGCTGGACGAAAAAGAGTCGCAGCAAATCCTTACCACGCTGATCAAACAGCGCAAGGAGTCCATCGAGCAGTTCACTAAGGGCGGGCGGCAGGAGATGGCCGACAAGGAAGCCGCTGAAATTGTTTTAATCGAGGCTTACCTGCCGAAAGCTGCTGGAGAAGCCGAGATTATTGCCGGCGTGAAGGCTGCAATCGCTGAGATGGGATCTCCAACCATGAAGGAGATGGGTACAGTAATGAAGAATGCTATGGCGCGTTTTGCGGCGGCAGGTATGCGGGTGGATGGGAAAGTGGTGAGTGAAGCTGTGAAAAAGGAATTAAGCAAGTAGGTTGTTGCTAAAATCTAATCCCTACCATCTTAGGGCAGCGGAGTCGCTCGCGAAGCGAGAAACTCCCAACGAAAGACCTATGCAATTGGCAAGCAGCACCGACGCTGCCGACAAATGCATAGATCAAGGAACCTACTGCACAGGCCCTAAATACTGATCAAACCAACTCAACGACTCTTTGATTAACTCATTACGCGGAATATTGTGGCTGGTCTCGAAGATCAAATGCTTTTTCTGCTCTTTCTTTGAGCCGAGCATTTGGTAGAACGGTTCCTGCGTCGAGTCCACGGGAAAAAAGAAATCATAGCGGCCGTTCAGCATCAACACGGGCTGCTGGACGTGCGATACAAAGTTGATGGTATCGACTTCAGGCAGCGATCGCTGGAAGTCGAGCCCGCCCAGAGCAAGTACACAAGCTTTGATCCTCGGTTCCACCGCGGGCACAATCGCACCCATGGACGCTCCCCAACTGTAGCCGTAGTAGCCCAACTTGTCGTGGTCCAAGTCAGTACGAGTTTCCACATAGTCGATGGCGCGAGAGACATCTTTGACCCACATGACAACATGGTCTCGCCACGCGCTGGTAGTGTTGGTTACATCCGACTCCATCCCGTCACCACGTTCGTAGGTTGACTTGTACACGGGATAGAGCACCGCACGGCCGCTTCTAAGAATGCCGTCCAAGGCGGCCGCCGGGTGAACAGCGAATGTTCTCAATTGCAGCGCATTCGATCCTGGAAAGAAGATAACTGTCTGAAAGGGAGGCCTTCCTTTCTTGGGAAGGAAAAGGTACGCAACAGCTTTCTCGTTTCCATAACCAGCGGTGTAAGTAATTTTCTCAGTCTTCCAATCCTCTTCGTCCTTGCTAAAAGGCTCGACGGAAGCGTTCAACGGAACCTTGTCATATGTATATACGCTGCGATAAGCGCGGAACAATTCATCGGAGACGGGCTTTTCCTTGCGCAAGTCCCGCCTGGGGGTAGCCATGGGAGCGGACGCAATCTTGAGATTGGCCTCCGGCTCAATGAACTTGATGCAGCGAAAACCAATGTTCGCAGCGCGCAGAAACGGCGACTGCGCATCCGGATCTACGAACAGATAGTTGGGTTCGTCCCAACCTCCACCGAGCACGTAACGCTTGCCAGCATCTGCTTCGTTCCATATCCACTCTTTAACATTGCCCGCCATGTCGTAGTTGCCCCACGGACTCATGTCCGGTTTGCTGCCAACGGGCAAGATACCGGTACTGCCAAAGTTGCTCACCGGCACAATGGCCGCCGCCATGAACGGGCCCGCAGCGCGATTCCAGTGATAGATGGTGGGCAGGCCCTTGCCGGCGAACTCGGTGTAGGCCGCGGCTTCATACCAACTGATTCCAGTCACAGGAAAATCGTCTTGTCCTTTTGCATACTCGCCCTGTATCCAGTCCTTTGGCCCCGGCTGTCCTGCGCCATCGCGGAATAGCACCATGGCTTCGTCCCACGAAAGATGTTTCCCGTCTTTTTCAAAATCTACTTTCCAGTACTCACGCTTTTTATATCCGCCTTGATCAACAAAGGCCTTGAACTGCCGGTTGGTGACTTCATATTGGTCAATCCAATAATCCTTCAGCGGTAACTCGGGCATGCCTTCATAACCAGGTATATATAGCGTCTTGGGATATTTTTCTGGAGAAACCCGCACCATACCTGTAGGCGCTTTCTCGGTTGCGTCAAGAATGACGCTTGCCGCTACGGACTCACCCTGTCGTGCAAAGCGAGAAAACAGGCCGAATGTCGTCCGCAAAACTGTACCGAATCCCGGCTTTTCAAACTTCCAGATAAAATTACCGCGCGGCTGACGCACATTTTTGAAGGGAGTGTGGCCGACTTGTTCCCACGGTGCGTTTACATCACCGTAGTCTTTGCGGAAAACGTCTGCACCTGATGGAGCTGTCTCAATCGAAGTTTGATACGAGATTAGAGGCCACAGCTTGGCCAGGCCCGGATCGTCAGGGATTGATTTCTCTGCCTTTAATGCGAGCTCGTAAGCTTCCCCTGTTTTCGCAGCGTCGTTCAGGCGCGAAATTTCCGGCAGCGCTACTTCTCGCGCCCAGCGCGTATCGTGAGATCGCTTCACCAGCATCACAACACCCGCAACCATGGCTATGAACACCAACACCAGTGGAACTAAAATCCACGGACGCTTTGCCTCGCGGACAATTCGCGCAGGTGTGAGCATCGCTCCGGACTCCGGGAACAACAACTCCCGACAGCTCTTGAGTTCCTGCGCCAGCTCTGCGCCGGACGCGTATCTCGATTCGCGGTCTTTCTTGAGGCAGCGAGTAACGATGCGCCGCACTTCCGACGGAACATCCCGCCGTACTTCGCTTAGTGGCTTGGGATCGTCCCGCATTACGGCCGAAAGCAGCGCCGCCGTCGATTGGCCTTCAAAAGCCTTTTTCCCGGTCAGCATCTCGTAGAGCACGGAGCCAAAAGAAAACACGTCACTGCGCGCATCGATTGCCTGCGCCTCCGCCTGTTCTGGCGACATATAAGCTACGGTGCCCACGATCATTCCTTTGGTCGTGACCATGGTTGGGGCCCCGATGTTCTGCGCAGGGTCAGCCAGCTTCGCCAAACCAAAA
This sequence comes from Candidatus Angelobacter sp., assembly GCA_036496525.1. Lineage (GTDB taxonomy): Bacteria > Acidobacteriota > Terriglobia > Terriglobales > Acidobacteriaceae > Angelobacter. Next base: position 1,191 of record DASXKZ010000151.1, on the reverse strand, counting down.
TCCAACACCTTCACCAACCCGTTGTCTTCCACCATGACATTTGAAGGTTTCAAATCCCGGTGTACGATGCCGGACGCGTGCGCGCATGCCAGAGCATCCGCTACTTGTATTGCATACTTGATCGCCAGTTCGGGAGTCAGGCCCCCGGCTGGAACCAATTTGTCCAGCGTCTTACCGCCGACATACTCCATCACCATGAAGTCGATGCCATCCTGCGAACCGACATCATGTAAAACGCAAATGTTGGGATGGTGCAGGGTGGAAATAGATTTCGTTTCCTGCTCAAAGCGCGCCCGCAATTCAGGATTGGAAGAAAGATGTGCAGGCAGAATCTTGATGGCCACGGTCCGGCCAAGGCGCGTGTCGAGTGCGCGATAGACTTCGCCCATTCCGCCCGCGCCCAAAGAAGATTTAATTTCGTAGGGGCCGAGCCTAGTGCCTGCAGGTAGTGTCATCTATGTGCAGGATTATAAGCCCAGCCACCTCTCATCCTGAGGCAGCGGAGGACTATGCAATTAGCAGACAGCACCAATGCTGTCGAAGAATCCATAGATCCTTCGGTCCGCAAAAAAACGGCCCTTCAGGATGACAAGTTATTTACTTCGTTGCAGTTCCCGGTAAGCTTCGCTCTTGGAAATTCCCCGCTCTTTTGCAACTTTCTTCAACGCAGTTTTCTCATCGAGTTTTTCTTCGGACATGAGTTGCCTTATCCGCTGTTGGATCGACAGACGGGCAGGTAAGTCGCCTGCCTCTACATCAGCTTTCTCTGCTTTTCCAATCAGCAGCGTGATTTCGCCTTTGACTTCTTGCTGGGTGTTCAGATTTTCTAAAATCTGAGATGCGTTTCCACGCAGAAATTCTTCGTGCACCTTGGTGACTTCACGAGCAATCACTAACGCCCGGCTTGCTCCCAAAATTTCAACTACATCTTCAACGGCTTCCTTTAACCGGTGTGGTGCTTCGTAAAAAACCTGGGTCTGTTGCGAATTCTTGATCGCCTCTAATGCCTGCCGCCGCTGCCCGCTTTTGGCGGAGAGGAATCCGTGAAACTCAAATGTGTCGGTCGGTAATCCACTTGCCGCCAATGCTGTCACGAATGCAGATGCGCCTGGAATCGGTACAACTGCAATGTTGCGTTCAACCGCCTTGGCGATCACGCGATACCCGGGATCAGATATCCCCGGCATCCCG
>DASXKZ010000150.1:0-30218 GCA_036496525.1 Candidatus Angelobacter sp. | reverse complement strand
TTTTTCGTTCGCGGCATTCATATACGGAACATTGATAATGGATGCGCGATAGTTCACCTGCAAGACAGCATAGCCGCGGTTCGCCAGCATCTGTCCTATCGGATCAAAGCCCCACTCGTCACGCGCCCACGGTCCTCCATGGACAAAGAGGACCAGCGGCAGATTTTTTGCTGGGTTACCCGGCGGCAGCGTCAGGTAGCTGACCAACTTGAATCCATCGCGTGCAGGAATTGTCATGGGACGCATTTCAGCCAGTTTGTACTGTGCCAGTTGCGGCCGGTCTTGAAAGAGAAGCTGGGCCTTATGGGCAGTCCGATCGTACAGATAAAAAGAAGTCGGCCCATTGTCAGTGAAGTACCAGATGGCCCACTTGTTTCCGCTCATGTCCTGGCTCGAGACCAGAAAGACGCCGGCCTGCAACGCCGCCAGATACTTCAGGTCAGCCGCTACCGCAGGATCAACCGCCCGCCACTCAGGTTTCATGTAGTCAAAGGCCGCAGCCTGCACGTGGTTGTCATGCGGGTCGCGCAGCAAAATGAAGTGGCTGCTAAACTCCTGCCACAGATCAGCCTCTGGATCGCCGGCCAGAACATGGAGTTCCTTCCCGGTTGCGGCGTCCAGTTCCACAAGCCGATTCGTCGGCGATCCCTTGCTGGAACCCACGACCAGCTTCTTGCCGTCCTGTGAAAAGCCCACAATGATATTTCCGCCATTCACCTGTCCCAGAAAAGGCGCTTGCTCAAAAGGAATCTTTAGCAGATCGCGCCATGGCGCTTTGCCGCTGTCGCGGACGCGGACCACCGTTTCCAGATTGTCATTGAAAGCAGTTGCCGCGCGGACCACCAGATTTTGGTCGGCAGTCCAGCCAATCACGTCTCCCGGGTTCTGGGCGTCCATTACCGTTGCGCCGGTCTGCAAATTCACACGGTACACGTCAAAGAGCTTTGAATCGCGCAGGTTCATGGTGACCAGCACTTCGTCAGGTCGCGAAGGCGCCAGCAGGACCTGTTCAGACCGGATGTCAAGAAAAGGCGTCAGGTCGCGAATGGCGCTGCTCTTCAAATCGACTGAATAAAGGTGATTGTCTTCATTGCCGTTTTCATCGGACTGATACAGCAGGTGCTCATTGTCGTATGCCCATTGATATCCACCGATTCCGCGTTGTGTGGCCCGCGTAACCATCCGCTTTTGGTGCGTGGCCAAATCTTCCACCCAGACATTGTTCACGCCTTTTTCGGAAGGCGCTGTATAAGCAATCATCTTTCCGTTCGGTGAGATGGTAAGAAGATCGTGCTCGGCCGGAGCGTCGAACACCTTGCGAGGTATCAGGGGCGGGTCCTGGGCAAAGCTGCTTGCTGAAAAGACCAACGTTAGTGCGATCGCCAGCGTGTGAAGGTATAGGACAGAGGAAGTCAAATGGGCGGATCTGCGATTCATAGTTTCCTTCGCGAGAAGTATATACATTTAAAAGTTAGACAGTTAAGGATCCCGGTCGCTATCCTCTTGCCATGCCTTTCGAATCCATTCGCCTGATCACGTTTGATTGTTATGGCACTTTGGTTGATTGGGAAAGCGGAATGCTGGCGGCGTTGCGTCCCCTCTTTTCCCGCAATGGTCACACCGTTTCCGATTTGCAGATACTGGAGCTTTACGGAGAGATTGAGGCGGAACTTGAAGCCGGCCCGTACCTGCCGTACCGGCAGATACTCGCGAAGGCGGCAAGGGAAATCGGCCGCCGGTTGAGCATAGAAGTGTCAGCCGAAGACGGCAGCGCGTTTGCCGAATCGCTCACCTGCTGGAAGCCTTTCAGCGACACGGTACGTGCGTTGCAATCGCTTGCCAAGCAGTTCCGGCTGGGAATTATTTCCAACATCGATGATGATCTTTTTGCCGAAACCAGGAAAAAATTAGCGCCGGTTGAATTTGATGTTGTCGTGACGGCGCAGCAGATGCAGAGCTATAAGCCCGCACACAGGAACTTTGAGGAAGCCATACGCCGCAGCGGCTTGGGCAAAGACCAGGTTCTTCATGCCGGGCAGAGCCTCTACCATGACATCGCTCCGGCCAATGCGCTGGGTATCGGCAATGTATGGGTCAACCGGCCTTCCATCAGGCCCGGTTCAGGAGCAGCCAAGCCGGGATCGGCAACGCCGGATTACAAAGTCCACACGCTGGCCGAGCTAGTTGAGCTGTTAAGGGGCGCAAGCGCGTAAAAGTTATGCAGCTGGCTGCTTGGGAAACAGCAGCGGCTCCAGCAATACCTGCCGGGTTTCTTCTGACGTAAGGCGTTCGTCGGCAGAGTAAAATTCCACATCGCCCCTGCGCGACTGACGCATGGAGAGCATGCCGCCTTCAGGGACCCCGGCGCTACGCTGGTTGATGGCGGCATAGTCATAGCTGACGGAATGATTGTCGAAATCAGCCTTCAGCACCAGCTCAAGACCAGAGCTGGAGTTCAGGACGCGATAAGTATCTTCGCCTTCTACCGCTAGTTCGGCGCCTGTGCCTTGCTTGTTAAATTCTGCTACGTCAGCGCGCAGTTCGTCCCCCAGTTCGCGCCAGCGGGAACGCGCTGCAGCGGCAAACTGGCTTTCCGCATCCTGTTGCGGGTGAGAACCTTGCGAGCCTTGGCGGCGATAATCCTGTATCCATCCCATATTGATTGGGATGGCACATCTCGCTTTTCAGATGGCCGCCTTTTCCGGCAAGCGTAAGAAAACACTTGATATGTCGTATTACGATTTGTTAGGCTTTTTAGCGAGAACTGAAAGACCACTTTGGCTCTCCTTGTCATTTGGATAATCAAGGACCCCCTTCCGGGAAAATTCGCAGCCGGTTTCATTGAATGCCCCGGCTTGCTGCATTCGTAAGGCAAGGCCATTTCACGAATGAGGTATCACCATGGGTGCACTATCTTTTCTGGATCGCAGCCACTCCATCGCAAAACCGGGATTCAGCCGCTGGCTAGTTCCGCCGGCTGCGCTAGCCATTCACCTTTGTATTGGACAGGTTTACGCGTTCAGCGTGTTCAAAAAACCATTGAATTACCTGATCCAGGTGGCCGCGGTGGGCGGCGGACTTAAGGCGCTCCCCGGTGTGGACAGCCCGAACGCCGCGGATTGGAAGTTTACCGATCTTGGTTGGATCTTCAGTCTGGCCATTGTTTTCCTGGGTTTGTCTGCGGCCGTGTTTGGCAAGTGGCTGGAACGCGCCGGGCCGCGCAAAGCCATGTTCGCATCCGCCGTTTGCTTCTGCAGCGGGTTTTTTATTTCCGCCATTGGCGTGCAAATTCATCAGCTCTGGCTCATCTACCTTGGCTATGGCGTGATCGGCGGCATTGGGCTTGGCATTGGTTACATCTCGCCCGTTTCCACGCTGATTAAGTGGTTCCCTGATCGTCCGGGCATGGCGACAGGAATGGCCATTATGGGCTTTGGTGGAGGCGCGCTTATAGGCTCTCCGTTGGCCAGAAACCTCATGGACTCCTTCCGCACAGATCATAACCTTGGCGTCGAGAAGACCTTTCTGGTGATGGGCGCGATCTACTTTGTCGCGATGATGTTCGGCGTCTTCACCGTTCGAGTGCCACAGGCAGGATGGAAGCCTGAAGGCTGGGTGGCTCCCGCCAAGCCTAAGGCACTGGTCACGGCCCATAATGTTGAAGTGAATGCGGCTTCCACGACCCTGCAATTCTGGTTGTTATGGATTGTCCTGTGCATGAATGTGACGGCGGGAATCGGAATTCTCGAGCAAGCCTCCCCCATGATCCAGGAGCTTTTCAAAGGCAGGATTACCGCCGGCGCGGCCGCCGGCTTTGTTGCGCTGCTCAGCCTGTTCAACATGGGCGGTCGCTTCATATGGTCTTCCGTATCCGACTATATTGGGCGCAAGAACACGTATTACGTGTTTTTCATCCTGGGTGCGGTCCTTTATTACCTGGCTCCCCGCACAGGAATCAGCGGCTTGAACAGTGTTCCGCTGTTTGTGATCGTCTCCGCTGTGATCGTCAGCATGTATGGCGGCGGTTTTGCCACGGTGCCGGCGTACCTACGCGATCTGTTTGGGACCATGGAAGTGGGCGCAATCCATGGACGGCTGCTCACGGCATGGTCGGCTGCCGGAATTTTTGGGCCGGTGCTGGTGAATTACATTCGCGAGTATGAGAAGAACCACGGCGTTCCGCTGGCCGATTCATATTCCACGGTGCTCTATGTGATGGTGGCCTTGCTGATTGTGGGATTGGTGGCCAATTTCGCGGTACGGCCTGTGAGCTCCAAATACTGGTACAAGACCGATGACGTTGGGAAGGAAGAACTGGCAACGGCCTAAATCGAATCGAGAGAACTTTGCGGGACAACTCGCAGCAGAGGGAGCAGAACATGGTAGATCAAGTTAAGAAGACGCCTGCGGTGCTGGTTTTAGGCGCATGGTTGTTTGTAGGGGTTCCCTGGGGCTGGGGAGTAGTCCAGCTCTGGAAGAATGCGAGCAAGCTCTTTCAGTCAGCACCGGCGGCAACAGCTCCGGTTGCTCCGGCTAATCCAGCAGCGACAACTCCGGCGGCTCCGGGCGGGGCAGCAGCCCCCGCCGCATCGCCAACCGCTAAGTGATGAGGTGAGCAAGCTAAAATCCCGGTGATCCCTGCCTATCTGGGTTCCGTACACCCTTTAGGCAGGTGGATTCCGCGCGAAAAAGTGCTACGATTTTCTTGAGCATCAATTTGGTGGTCTTATGTTTAAACCGGTGAAATCTCGCCTTACTCAGCCGTTGGTCCGCGAAAACGGCGGGCATCGTCCTGCCACGTGGGATGAAGCACTGGACCGCGTAACTGCGGCCTTCAAGAGGTCTATTGCAAAAAATGATCCGCGGGATTTCGGAATGTTCAGCTGTTCCAAGACCACGAACGAGCTGAACTATACGGCGCAGAAATTTGTCCGCGCTGTAATGGGAACAAACAACATCGATAGTTGTAACCGAACTTGACACGCCCCCAGCGTCGCCGGTCTGGCGGCGGTCTTTGGAGCGGGCGGCGGCACCAGTTCCTATCGTGAAGCTGAAGACACTGACGTGATCCTGCTGTGGGGCTCGAATGCGCGTGAGACACATCCAATTTTTTTCCATCATGTGCTCAAAGGCATCCGCAATGGCGCAAAGCTTTATGTGATTGATCCCCGGCGAACGAGTTCAGCGCAATGGGCAGATACGTGGCTTGGCCTTGATGTGGGCTCAGATATCTATCTGGCCAACGCCATGGGGCGCGAAATTATCAATTCCGGCCTGGCGAATACCAAATTCATCGAGCATGCCACCAGCGGATTTGAGGCCTATCGTGACCATGTGCAGAAGTTCACGCTGGAGCAGGCCGAGTGTGAAACAGGAGTTCCCGCAGCCGCCATCAAGCAGGTGGCGCATGCCTATGCCGGCGCCGGTCGCGCACAGCTCTGCTGGACTCTTGGAATCACCGAGCATCACAACGCGGTTGACAATGTAGTATCGCTGATCAATCTGGCGCTGCTTACCGGCCATGTGGGGCGCTACGGCAGCGGCGTCTGCCCGTTGCGCGGACAAAACAACGTGCAGGGCGGCGGCGACATGGGCGCGATTCCTGATCGGCTGCCCGGTTTCCAGCATGTTGAAAATGACACGTTGCGCGAAAAGTTTGAAAAATCCTGGGGAACAAAGATTCCGGCCAAGAAGGGCTGGCACATCAGCCACATGCTGGATGCCATGGAGCGCGGCGAACTCAGAACACTCTACTGCCTGGGTGAGAACCCAGCCGACTCTGAAGCTGATCGCCATCGTGCGCTCAAGCTGTTGGGCGGTCTTGAATTTATGGTGGTTCAGGACCTGTTCTATACCAAGACCGCCGAACTGGCGGACGTGGTACTACCCGCCTCAGCAGGCTGGTGTGAGAGTGAAGGCACCGTTACTTCCAGCGAACGGCGCGTTCAACGCGTTCGTGCCGCTGTTCCCATGCCGGCGGGTGTACGCGATGATACTGAAATCATCTTTGATCTGGCGCGGCGTTTGGGCCACAATTGGGGCGAGCCGAAATCAGAATGCATCTGGAACGAACTGCGCTTGCTTAGCCCCATGAATGCCGGTATGAGTTATGCGCGGCTGGAAGAGCTTGGCGGCATCCAATGGCCTTGCTATAACGATCAGCATCCCGGCGAAATGTTTTTGCATGGCCGGCTGTGGAATGATCCTTTGATCGGGCCGCGCGCTCCATTCCATGTGGCTGAGTCTGTGGAGCCGGTGGATGCGCTTGATCAGCAGTTTCCCATCCGTCTGACTACTGGGCGGCGTCTTGATGCTTACAATACTGGTGTTCAGAGCGGATACCTTAAGTCTCCGCTGCGCGATGGGGAGACAATCGATCTTTCACCTGCGGATGGCCTCCAGTACAATCTGCGCGAAGGCGAAAAGGTGCGTGTGACTTCGCGGCGAGGCTCGGTGATTGCTCCAGTACGCTTCGATTCCGGCTTGCGTCCCGGACTGGCGTTCCTTACGATGCATTTTCCTGATCAGGTCGCCACCAACGATCTCACTATCGATGCGGTCGATCCCATGTCTGGCACGTCTGAATTCAAAGCCACGGCCATCCGCATTGAAAAATGTCTGGAGCAATAATTGGACCTTCATCTTACCGGCGACCGCCCCACACGTGAAGAAAAAGCCGCTGTTGATTTGGAATTGGGCAGCGCACCGGAATCCGTCTGGGAAGGTGGAGCGCCCGGCGAAGAGGCCGATACGCGGTCTTCAAGCGGAGGTAATCAAAAAGCCGAATCGCAGCGTCATCTTTTGTTGCCGGTACTGCATGCCATCCAGAACCGCATTGGATGGATCAGCCACGGGGCCATGAATTACACCGCGCTTCGGCTGGATATCCCTCCGGCGGAAGTTTACGGCGTGGCTTCTTTCTACGGAATGTTCTCTCTTCAGCCGCGTCCGGCAGTGGTGGTTCACGTGTGCGATGACATTGCCTGCATGACGCGCGGATCAGAAGAACTCTGCGACCAGCTGGACACTCGACTAGGCCCCGAAAATTTGCCGTGCGCCGGCGGCCGGGCCATGTGGGTACGCAGCAATTGCCTGGGCCTGTGTGAACGCGCGCCGGCGGTGCTGGTAATGAAAGCAGGCCAGAAGCCGCAGCAACGCGTGCTGGCGCCTGCCGCTCCGGAACGCATCCAGTCATTGATTACTGATGCCGCAAATGACGTGATGCCGGCCGCGCCCGACGCTCTCAATCCTCAGCTTTCCGTTCCGCAGGAAGGTTCGCCCAAACTGGCTCTTCTGCGCCGCGTAGGCAAAAACAATGCGCCGCAGCTTGACGGCTATCAACGGCTGGGCGGTTATGAAGCATTGCGCAAGGCATTTGATCTTGGCCCTGAAGGCGTACTGCGTGAGATGAATGCCTCAAAACTTCTTGGCCGTGGCGGCGCGGCTTTTCCAGCGGCAAAGAAGTGGGAAGCGTTGCACCTGCAGCGCGATCTGCTGAAGTCCAATCCCAGGCGCAAACATTATTTGATCTGCAATGCCGATGAGTCTGAGCCCGGCACTTTCAAAGACCGGCTGATCATGGAAGGCGATCCATTTGCGGTGCTGGAAGGCATGACGATTGCTGCTCTCGCGACTGGCGCTGAACAAGGTTATATCTATCTGCGCGGTGAATACCCTTTCGCAGCGGAACGTCTTGCTGCTGCTATTGAAGCTGCAAGATGGGAAGGTTTCCTGGGCCAAAATATTCTTGGCAGCGGCCTGAGTTTCGATATTGAACTGCGACGCGGCGCGGGAGCTTACATCTGCGGAGAAGAGACTGCGCTCTTCAATTCTATTGAAGGATATCGCGGCGAACCGCGCAACAAGCCGCCATTTCCCACGCAAGCCGGCCTCTTCCGCCAGCCGACTGTCGTCAATAATGTTGAAACACTCATCAATGTTCCTATCATCATCAACCAGGGCGGCGCAGCTTATGCACGAGTTGGCACAGAGAGTTCTACAGGGCCGAGGCTGTTTTGCCTTTGCGGACACGTAGCGCGTCCCGGTATTTATGAAGTGCCTATGGGCACAACGCTACGCCAGTTGCTGACGCTGGCAGGTGGCGTGGCCGGCACCGGCCGTTTGCAGGCGATTTTGCTGGGCGGCGCAGCCGGAACATTTATCTCGCCCAAAGAGATTGACGTACCGCTTACCTTTGAAGGCACGCGTGCGATCGGAGCTACGCTGGGCTCGGGCGTGGTGATGCTGTTTGATGACAGCATTGACCTAAAACGCATACTGCTGCGCATCGCCGCGTTCTTCCGGCATGAAACCTGTGGACAATGCGTGCCTTGCCGCGTAGGTGTCGTGCGCCAGCAAGAAGCTTTGCAGCGGCTTGCCGATAATCGTCCTATGGGCTCAAAGGCGGACGAGCTTGTCATGCTGAAAGAAATGGCACAAGCCATGCGTGACGCTTCCATTTGTGGCCTGGGGCAAACGGCTGCCAGTGCGCTTGAATCCGCGTTGCAAAGGTGGAATGTATTCGCATGAAACAGACGATGCCAGTACCGACCAAAGCAGCAGAGCAGGAATTGGCGCCAGCTCCTCTCAAGCCAATTCCCCCCGGCCCGGTGCCGCAAGCGCCACCACCGCGCGAGCGCCGGATGATCGAGATCACCATTGACGGCCAGCCGGTCTCAGTGCGGGAAGGCTCAACCATTCTGGAAGCTGCACGCAAGCTCGGCATTGACACGCCGACGCTCTGCTTCCTTGAAAGCCTTACGCCTGTGAATGTCTGCCGCGTTTGCGTGGTTGAAATGGAAGGCTCGCGCACGCTGGTTCCCGCATGCTCGCGCAAAGTGGAACCAAAGATGGCCATCAAGACCGACTCCGAGCGGGTGCGCCTGTCACGCAAGATGGTGCTGGAATTTCTGGCGTCATCGGTGGATGTTTCCACCGCGCCGCAGTTTGCCGGTTATATGGAACGCTACGGCGCGAAGCCGGAGCGCTTTGGCGGCAACGCCGCCACGGTGGAGCAGCCCGTAAAGATCGATAACGATCTCTACGTCCGTGATTACTCAAAATGCATCCTGTGCTACAAGTGCGTGGAAGCGTGCGGCGTAGACGCGCAGAATACCTTTGCCATCGCTGTCTCCGGGCGCGGCTTTTCTGCGTCGATCGCCACGGAATTTCAGGTCCCTCTGCCTGAATCTGCCTGCGTGTATTGCGGCAACTGCATCGGCGTTTGTCCTACCGGCGCGCTGATGTTCAAAAGCGAATACGATATGCGCCAGGCCGGCACGTGGGATGAATCGCGCCAGGAGCAGACGACCACCATCTGCCCTTATTGCGGCGTGGGCTGCAATCTTACCGTGCATGAGCAGGATGGCGAGATCGTGAAGGTCACCTCACCGCTGGATCATTCTGTGACGCACGGCAATCTCTGCATCAAAGGCCGATTCGGCTGGCAGTTTGTGCAAATTGAGCCGGCGGAAGTTAAAACCAAGCAGGGTTAATCGCCATTCCTATCCCCTTTTACCTCACCGCCGCCGATGCTTGAAGGTGCGCTTGCCTTGGGCGTAGTCCGTTACGGTCTGGCCGCTGCCGTGGAGCTTGTATTTGTAGGTGAGCAGTCCTTCCAGACCCACCGGCCCGCGAGCGTGAAGCTTGCTGTTGCTGATTCCAAGCTCCGCGCCCAGGCCATAGCGGAAGCCATCGGCAAAGCGGGTTGATGCGTTGTGAAAGACGCTGGCGGCATCGACTTCATCCATGAACAGCTCTGCGGCGTGCCGGTCCTGGGTGAGAATGCTTTCTGTGTGGCGCGATCCGTAATGGTTGATGTGCTCAATGGCTTCATCCATGTCGCTTACGATCTTGACTGTAATTTTGAGATCGCCATATTCGGTGTGCCAGTCTTGTTCCGTGGCAGGAACGATCTGGCTGTGCGGAAGTAGTTTGGTTGTCCGAGAGCAGCCACGCACTTCAACCCCGGCAGATTGCAAAGCGGCAGCAAGTGAAGGAAGAAACCGTTCAGCAATGTCCTGATGCACCAAAACTTTTTCTACAGAATTGCACGCTGCCGGATATTGGGTTTTCGCGTCGACGACGACTTCCTGCGCCATCTTTAGATCGGCGGTGGAATCGACATAGATATGGCAGATGCCGCTGCCGTGGCCGAGTACCGGTATGCGGCTGTGCTCAAAAACGTAATTCACAAATTCTGCCGATCCACGCGGGACCACCAGATCAATGTCGCGGTCCATTTCAAGAATCCGCGCCACGTCAGCGCGATCGGTAAGAGCGCAGATTGCGGCACGCAACGACGGGCTGACAGCAGCTAGCGCTTCATGCCAGATGGAAACCAGGACGCGGTTGGTTTGCCGTGCTTCAGCACCGCCTTTCAGCACCAGAGCGTTGCCGGTCTTGATGGCGAGCGAGCCGACTTGAGGAACCACGTCCGGCCTTGATTCAAAAATCACCGCTACCACGCCCAGAGCGCAGGAAACTTTTTGCAGCGTGAGGCCATCATCCAGTTCCGTAGTGGCAAGCGCGCGGCCCACAGGATCTTCAAGCCTGGCAACGTCGCGAACCTGTCGCGCCATGTCCTTAATGCCCGCAGAGGATGTCTTGAGCCGCTTCAACAGCGGAGCAGAAGAGCTGCCTGCCGCCAGTTCTCGTTCTAACGATTCGCAGTCTTGCTGATTTGCCTTGAGGATTTCAGCTTCGCGTTTTTCCAGAAGATCAGCGGCGGTAAGCAGAATCTGGTTGCGCTGATCGGCGGAAAGACGCGCCAGTTCACGCGAGGCATGGTGCGTTGCCTGAACCTGCGCTGCAATAGACTCGGGATTTTTAGATTCCGCTGCGCTGGACATTCTCTTCCTTCGCTGTGAGGATCAAGAAATTTTCGCGGCGCACCAGCACACCACGACGGCTTTCTCCGGAAGAGAGCTTTGCCGCAAGCTCCTGGCTGCCCAACTCAGCAATCCCTTTTCCAATGATATTTCCTTCGGGATCGAGCACTGCAATCACCTGTCCGGCGGAAAACTCGCCTTCGCACGCCGTGACTCCGGAAATCAGCAAGCTGGCTTGCCGATGCAGCAATGCCTTGGCTGCGTTGGTATTGATGGAAACCTGCCCACGGACGGTGGTGGCAAAAGCCAGCCAGCGCCGCTTGCCCGCCATGCGCGTTCCCGGCAGAAAAAGCGTGCCCACTTCCTCACCTTGAAACACCCGTTCCAGAATGCCCGGGGCTTTTCCATTGGCGATGACTACCATTCCTCCGGCCTGCATGGCAATTTCAGCAGCATCTAGTTTGGCAGTCATGCCGCCGCGTCCGGTGGCTGACGTGCCGCGGGCGGAGTCGCGAATGGCAGCGGTAATTTCAGTGACCATGGTTACGACCGTGGCATTTGCGAGATCGCGGTTAGGGCTGTAAAGAAGGCCATTCACATTGGAGAGCAGGACCAGAGCGTCGGCATCGAGCTTGCTCAGGACGAGAGCAGCGAGGCGATCATTGTCGCGAAAGACCGGCGCCTGCTCCGTGTAAATATTGGTGACGGTATCGTTCTCATTGACGATTGGCACAGCGCCCAGCTTCAGCAGACGTTCAAAAGTCTGGCGCAGGATGCTGTAACGCTTGAGGTCGCTGAAGTCGTCTTCAGTGACCAGTACCTGTGCGACTTTGATGCCGTGCGGGAGAAACGATTCCGCATAAGCCTGCATCAGCTTGCACTGGCCGACGGCAGCACAAGCGCGGGTGACGCTCGCATCTTTAAGGCGGCTGCGATGGATTCCCAACTCCGCCGCGCCGAGCGTTATCGCGCCGGAACTAACCAGCACCACCTGTCGCCCTTCATTGATGAGCCGTGCGATGCTGCCGGCCAGAGCGACAGTCTGGAGCGGGTCAAATTCATTGGTTTCATTGCACACCACGCCGGTACCGACCTTGATCACAAGGCGGCGCGCGTTCACCAGCAACGCGCGGTGGTTAATGGAACCGTCGTTCATTTTTGTCGCTGCGCTCCAAACCGCCGGAGAGTCTCGCTCGTCGTCTGCATTTTCTGCTCCTGAATCACGCCGCTCGGCGCGTGGGCGGCCTCCCACCCCACCACGCGAAACCCCGCGCATGGCGGGGACCCCGGCCTCGCGACTTGGTTGCTTGTCGCTGTGCTCCAAACGTCCGGCGAGTCTCGCTAAATCGGGTGCCTTGTCTCGCTTCTTAACAAAAAACCCGCTGCGTGTCGGCAGCGGGGAGGCGTTATTTTGATTGCTTAAAACTTTTTAACTCATAGCCCCCAACCGCCTGTGTGCGCATGCGGGCACGGCGGACAACAACACGGCAATGGAGAACCAGAGGACATCATCACGAGCGAACTATAACCCGCAAAGATGAGCGTTGCAAGTTGATTAGGAAGATTAATGTGGAGTAAGGAAGCACGATTTTCCCGGCGTGGAAATCGAAAAGTACAATTGCTGTCCGGCCTTTTTGGTCTTCTTTGCTTCGAGAACGTGCAGAACATTGAGTGCTTCGCTCCGCTGATTTTAGACCTCTTGTTGTGTCCTCATCGGCAGCGGGGCCGATCCCTCACGGTCGCACTGAGGCATAAACGGTTGTTTTAGAGTATCGCCGTGCTCCGTTCGGGATGGCACTCGTTGGGTGAAAAGTTCGTAAAACCCTTAGAGGCAAGTAGAACTCAGCGCACGGTAAAGTTCTGTTAACCCCCTCACAAATTCATTAGCTTACGAATTAACCATCCTGACAATTATTAACCCCTGCCTTACCCAGTGTTTACCCCGAGATCCTGTATTCCGGGTTTGTACGTCCAGAGGCCGAAAACGCGGCCTGGGGGTTGGAAATGAAATTCTTGAAAAACAAATGGACGATCATTGGCGTGCTTCTGGCGGCAATTGGACTGCTCACGGCTTTCAAGTACGAAAGCAAAAACACGCCACAATATTTCACTGAGAAAGTACAGAAGGGCGACATACAAAACGTCGTCCAGGCCACGGGGACGATCAATGCGGTGACCACGGTGCAGGTTGGTTCACAGGTGTCTGGAACCATTCAGACGCTGGCGGCGGATTTCAATTCACACGTAAAGAAGAACCAGGTGATCGCGCAGATTGATCCGGCATTGTTTAAAGGCGCGTTGCTGCAGGCGCAGGCCAATCTGGCCAATGCGCAGGCAAATCTGGTGGCGGCGAAGGCGAACCTGGATAAAGCTGACGCAGCAGCGGTGCAGGCGAAGCTGGATCTTAACCGCTATACCGTGCTTGCCCAGCAGGGAATAGTTCCAACGCAGCAACTGGATAGCGCCCGAGCAACTTCACAGAGCGCAGACGCTGCAGTGGGAGCAGCCAAGGCTGCGGTAACGCAGGCGGCGGCCCAGGTGCAGCAGAACTCTGCGGCAGTCACGGTCGCCAAAGCAAATCTGGATTACACCACGATCAAGTCTCCGATTGACGGCACGGTGATTGCCCGTAGCGTTGACGTAGGCCAGACGGTTGCCGCTTCTTTGCAGGCCCCAACGCTTTTCACCATTGCGCAGGACTTGACCAAGATGCAGGTTTACGTGAGCACCGATGAAAGCGACGTGGGCACGATCCAGGCGGGACAGGACGTGAACTTTAAGGTGGACGCGTTTCCTAAAGACTCATTCAAGGGAAAAGTTTCCGCAGTGCGGTTGAACGCCACGACGGTGCAGAACGTTGTGACTTATACGACCATCGTGGATTTCGACAACCCGGAAATGAAACTGTTTCCCGGCATGACGGCTTACGTAACTGTTCCGGTGGCGACGGCGACCGATGTGGTGAAGGTGCCGAACGGAGCGTTGCGTTTTACTCCTGATTTAACCGCGCAGCAGATCAGCGATCTTTACCAGAAAGCTGGAATCGCGGCGACCGGCGGAGCACGCAAAGGCGGAAAGGGGACGCAGCAAGCCTCAGGACAACAGGCCACTACTGCAGTCGTCTGGAAGCTGAATACTGACAAGTCTCTGGAGCCAGTGCAGATCAAGCTGGGCATCACTGACCACACCACGACGGAAGTAGCGCAGGTGGTGAAAGGATCGCTCAATCCGCAAGACCAGGTTCTGACTGGTTCAGCGGCAGCCAAGACGGCGAGTGCTGCGTCGGCTGCGCCGGGCATGGGCGCGACGCGTGGAGCCGGCGGCGGACGGGTGGGAAGGTAAAACCTGAAGATCGCGCGTGATCGAAAAGCCGTTTACCACAGAGGACACGAAGGAACACAGAGGAAGACTTGGGGGATTTATGGCAACGCTTGAACAAGTTGAACTGAATGCAAATGCGGTGATGAAGCCGGAGCTTACGATCAATAAAACTCCGAGGACTGACATACCGGTAATTCAGGTGCAGGACGTGCACAAGTTTTATGCCCTTGGAGAGACCAAGGTGCACGCCCTGCGCGGCGTGGACATGACGATTGAGCCGGGAGAGTTTGTGGCCATTATGGGCTCCAGCGGCAGCGGCAAATCGACGTTTATGAATATGTTGGGATGCCTGGATAAACCGAGCAGCGGGCAATACATCCTGGAAGGGACGAACGTTTCCAGCCTGGAGAAAAAGCAACTGGCGGCAATCCGCAATCGGAAACTGGGTTTTGTGTTCCAGGGATTCAATCTGCTCTCACGCACCACAGCGCTGGAAAACGTTGAGTTGCCAACGCTGTATGCGCAGATGGCGAAAGAGCAGCGCCAGGCGCGGGCTAAAGAGGTGTTGGAATTAGTTGGGCTGGGCGAACGCATGGACCATTTTCCATCGCAGCTTTCCGGCGGACAGCAACAGCGCGTAGCGATTGCGCGCGCGCTGGTGAACAAGCCGGCAATCCTGCTGGCCGACGAGCCCACTGGAAACCTGGACAGCAGAACGTCAGTAGAGATCATGCAGATCTTTCAGGACCTGAATGACAGCGGGCTCACGATTGTGCTGGTGACTCACGAACCGGACATCGCGCAGTTTGCGAAGCGGACAGTAGTGTTCCGCGACGGCAAGATCAGGCATGACGATCCGGTTAAGAATCGGCCGCGCGCGGCGGAGGTGCTGAAGAGCATGCCGACAGTGGACGAGGATTAAAGAGATCGGTGATCCGGAAACCCAAAATCTACCACGGAGACACAGAGACACGGAGAAGAGGGGATCGGAAAACAATTAACGACAGAGGACACAAAGGAACACAGAGGAAATCGGGAGATCAGAAAGATTTTAAATTTCAAATTTGAAATTTTGGCAATAGGTTTTAAAACGGGGGGTTATATGGATTTCATAGCGATTTTGAAAATAGCGGTACGGGCGTTGACGAGGAACAAGATGCGTTCACTGTTGACCATGCTGGGAATAGTGATCGGCGTGGGAGCGGTGATCGCTACGGTAGGACTGGGGCAGGGAGCGCAGCAGCAGGTGCAGGACCAGATTGCGTCGATGGGAACGGACCTGCTGTACATCAGCTCCGGCAGCGTAAACAAAGGTGGCATACGGCTGGGCGGCGGCGCGACCAAGACTCTGGTGTATGACGATATGAAGGCGATTCAGCAGCAGGTCCCGACGATTGGACAGGTTGCGCCGGGAGCCGGAGCGAGCGTGCAGGTAGTCGCAGACAATCAAAACTGGAGCACGCGCATTACCGGTACGGAGCCGCAGTATTTTGATATCCGCAACTGGGACTTTGCCAAGGGCGCGAACTTTACTCAGGATGATGTGACGCGCGCGAGCAACGTGGTTGTTCTGGGCGCGACGGTACAGCAGAACCTGTTTGGAAACAGCGATCCCACGGGCCAGACGGTCCGCATCGGTAACCTGCCGTTTCAGGTGGTGGGCGTGCTGCAGGCCAAAGGGCAATCCGGCATGGGGCAGGACCAGGACGACGGCATCTTTGTGCCGATCACGACGCTGCAAAAGAAGATCACTGGGCAGGATTGGCTGCAATACATTATGGCTTCAGCCACGTCACAGCAGGCGAGTTATGCAGCGCAGGGGCAGATTACGTCACTGCTGCGCGACCGGCATCGCATTCGCGTAGGGCAGGATGATGATTTCAGCGTGCGCAACCTGGCTGACGTCGCGCAGCTGGCAGACGAGTCTTCCAAGGTGATGACGCTGTTGCTGGCTTCGATTGCAGGTGTATCGCTGATTGTCGGTGGAATCGGGATCATGAACATCATGCTGGTATCGGTTACGGAGCGTACGCGGGAAATCGGCATTCGTATCGCGATTGGCGCTACGGAGTCTGACGTGCTGCGGCAGTTCCTGAGCGAGTCAGTGGTGTTGAGCATGGCGGGAGGAATTCTGGGCATCCTGTTTGGCGTGGCTTCTTCCATGACCATTACCAGGGTCCTGGGCTGGAGCATTTTGATTTCGCCCGTGGCAGTGGGAGCGGCTGTGGTGTTCTCAACGGCAGTAGGAATCTTCTTTGGTTTCTATCCAGCGCGGAAAGCGGCCATGCTGGACCCGATAGAAGCGTTAAGGTTTGAGTAGGACGACCCCCCTTACTCAATAACGAGGTGGCCCGAGCTTGCAAAAAAGCCCGGGCCATTTTGTTGACAGATGGAATCGCGCGTGGGCGGTGCAATTTTCTACCGCGCAAGAGCTGCCAATGCTTAACAGGCCTTGCTCAGATCTGTTTCGATGCGGATGGTCGGGAGCAGATTGAGCTTCTGGGCAAGACTGGTCAAGACGGATTCCAGTTCGCGCATGGTATCCAAATCCATTTCGGTGGGCGCGGTAGCGGCTTCAATGGCGGCTGCCGGATCTTCAACCAATAGGCAGGCATTTGCTGGCGATTGGCTGATCCAAAGGGCAAGTTGGTCACCGCAATGCTTGAGCGCATGCAGCAGCTGCTCAGATTCACTCATCGGGGGAATATGTGCCAAGGAGCACCTCTTAAGCGATCTTGGATGCTTAGACATGGCGAATCGGCCACCCGGAACAGAAAAATTTACTGCTCTGTTACAGGTGGTTGCCCGGCTTACAAAACCCAACATTTCGTTACAGGGCTTAGAAAATCGTTACAGGGCTTTCAAAACACGGGCGGACAAGCAGGGTTTGTACAGACAGAACGAAAAAAGCTAAGACCTGAACCAGCATGGGAAACGAAAGTCGGGCCTGGCGAAAATCGGAGGAGATTATATGAATCGTTTAAAAATGATGTTAGTTGGAGCGGCACTTATTACCGGCGGTTCGGCTTTGGCATCGGCCCAGGTGGTTCAACAGAACGTGGCATTCCGCGACCATGACAGGGACCGCGACCACGACCGAGACCGGAATCGCGACCGAGATCGGGACCGCGGTTACAACAACTACCGGGTTTATCGCGATCACGACCGGGATGACCGACGCTATGTGAATCGGGATTGGCGATATGACCGCGGTTACAACAACGGCTATTACAACCGCCGTTGGGACGGACATCGCTGGCTCTACTGGAACGGATACAGCTGGGTTTATTAAGAATCGACGTTAGCTCTTTCTAAAGAGCCAAAGGCGGGACGCGCAGCACAGGCGTCCCGCCTTTTTGTTGTCGCGAAGCCGATGCGATTACCAAAGCCGATGCGATTACCAAAAAAGAAGAGCGGCATTTCTGCCGCCCTTCTGCATTCTCTGTGATCCTTCTATTGATGCCGAATATCCCCTGCCGCAACCAGGCCGCCATCAACTTCAATGAAGACTCCGCGGTTTCCATTTACTAAATACATGATCGTACTCTGGGGGCCTAATGGCGTTTGCAGAGACATTGCAAAGCGGCCGTTGGCATTTGCGATAAAAGTCCCGGTCATCGATTGCCCAAAGGTGATGCCGCCGCTGTTGTTAATGTCAATGATCCCGTTGAGTTTGCTGACGCCATCGGACGTGAATTCAGCAATCGAATCCAGCTCTGAGCCACCTGCGGCGGCAGCGTCAAAATTCATCCCATAGGTCCCCTGGAAAGATGCGGCGGTGAAAGGCGAGGCCTGTTGTTGCAGGGCAGTACCGGAGGTAAGAAAGGTGCTATCGGTTTCAAGCACCTGGACGCCTCCGCTTGAAGGATAAATGACAAAGGAAAATGTGCCGGCAGCGGTATTCAGCGTCATTGTTCCGCGCCCATTTGCTGCCATGGCGTAGGTGCCGGTGAGAGGTACGCTCGTGGTAATGGAGCCGCCATCATTGAAGTCCTGAATGCCGCTGGAAACGTTGCCGGCCCCATCGGACGTGACCACGCCGCCGGAGGCAAACGGGTTGCCGTTGAGCAAATCAGCCCCTGCAATCGTGAATGCAAAAGGGCCGGAGACGGAAGCATTGCTGAAAGGGCCGGTCTGGCGGAAAGCTTCGCCACCGAGCGCGGGCAAGGCGTTTGTTCCCACAATTTTCAGATGGGTGGCATCCACAACATAGTAAGCAAAAGATAGCGTGCCGCGTACCGTGTTTAGCGTGGCAATGCCTCGTCCCGTTGAAGCTACAGGAATTGATCCTGTCATTGGATCGTTGGTAACAACAATGCCATTGTCATTGGAGTCATCCACCCCGGAGGTGATATTGCCAGAGGCATCCGAGGTAAAAATACCGCCCACGGCCAACGGAACTCCGCCTGTATCGATTCCTGACAAGGTGAAAGCAAAGGGACCGGCAAGCGCGGTGTTGGAAAAAGCCGAGGTCGTTTGCAGGTCAATTGTGCCGCTGCCGGTTGCGCGGTTATCAAATCGTGTTACTAGCGCGTGACCACCGGCCACGAGTACAAAATCCAGAGTCGAATTGCCGGCGGGTGAATTGAGCGTGATGGTGCCTCGACCGTCAGCCCTTACCAGATAGGTACCGCTACTCGCGACATTGGTGCTCACGGCCGCTCCACTATTAATGTCCTGAGTGCCGGAAGTGATATGGCCAGCGCCATCCGCAATGAAGCTGCCGGCTACGGCCAGAAAGCCTCCCGCGTCAGAACCGGTGTAAGAAAACGCAAAAGGGCCATTCAGGTTTGCATTCGTAAATGAACCCTGGGGAGGAGGGAAGTTAACGCTGTTGCCGCCTCCGCATCCTGCAATGGCAATAAGAATAATGGCTGCAAGAGACGCTAAGAAATGCTTTTTTGCCGGGACCATGTTCCACCTCGTGCTCTAAGAAGTATGACATCAAAAACCAGGAACGGAGCTTGGCTTGGTTGATTCAGGCTCCCACACTGACGAAATCCTTCAACACTGGAATGCCCCGGTTGTTGCGACGTTAGCAATTTAAAGGATACGCGGCAGTGCTACGTCTCCTGGCCTGAATCCTATGTCTCGACCCTGCGCATAGGAGCCTCTATCGGCGCAAAATCATGGTTTTTGGGGGACGTCGAAGGGTGAGATGCTCGCCCAAGCCTGTTCGACCATTGGCGATAGGGTAAAGTTTTGTTAAAGAACCAGATCACTTTATAATTAAGGATAGTTGACCTCATAATTCTTCTGGAGCTTTCCATCCATGATTAAGTTTTTGCAAAGCGGCAACAAAGCCGCCAAATATCTCCTCGCCGGATTTCTCTTGATTATTGCTGCCAGCATGGTGACGTACCTCATTCCCGGATTCATGACGGATACTTCAGTGAGTGAAACCGGAGTAGTGGCATCCGTCGGCGGCCATGAAATCCGCAGTGAAGATGTGGCCCGGGCGGTACAGGCGCAAGCGCGCGGAAACCAGATCCCGGATTTTTACCTGCCGATCCTGCGCCAGCAGGCGGTCAGGCAATTGATCCAGCAGGCAGAACTCCAGTATGAAAGCGAGCGCATGGGCCTGAGGGTTTCAGACCAGGAATTTCGCGACGAGTTGCAGAACGTGGCCCCTTACAAGCAGGCTTTCTTTCCCGGCGGAAAGTGGGTTGGCGCGGACAAATACAAGCAGATGCTGACCCAGGGCGAGTCCACGGTTGAAAACTTTGAGCGCGCCGTAAGGCTAGACATGCTGCAACAGAAGCTGGTGAACGTGATTGGCGCCAGCGCCACGGCGAGCGACTCTGAGGTGGAGCAGGCCTTTAAAGACCAGAATACGAAGGTGAAATTTCAATACGCCATTCTCAAGATGGAAGACATTTCCAAGACCATCAAGCCTACCGATACAGAGTTGAAGGCCTTTTATGATGCGAACAAGCCGCGATACGCTAACACCATCCCGGAGAAACGGCAGATCAAGTATTTTGTCCTAAGTGACAAGAATTTTGCCGACAAGGTAACGATTGATCCGGCTGAGATACAGCGCGCGTACAGCGCAAACCAGAATGCATACCGTATTCCGGAACGGGTGAAAGTACGCCACATCCTTATTGAAACTCCCAAGCCGGGACCGGATGGCAAGGTGGACCAGAAAGGCATTGATGATGCGCGCGCCAAAGCCCAGGACGTGCTGAAGCAGCTTAAAGCCACGGGAGACTGGGCAGGGCTGGCGAAGAAATATTCCGGCGATCCCGGCAGCAAAGACAAGGGTGGCGAATTGGATTGGCTCACGAGAGGCCAGACGGTCGCCGAATTCGACAAAGTCGCGTTTGCCCAGAGCAAGGGCCAGATCAGCGATCCGGTGCAGACATCTTTCGGTTTCCACATCATCCAGACAGAAGATAAAGAAGATGCGCACCTGAAGCCTCTGGCTGAGGTAAAGCCGGCGATCGAAGAAGCCAGCAAGCAGGAAAAAATCAAGGGCTTGATGAGCCAGGCTTCCACGGACGCCGAAGCGATTGCCCAGAAACAGGGGCTGGATAAGGCAGCAGCCAAGTACGGCGCGCAGGTCATCATCAGCAACCCAATTTCGCGAACCGATGCGCTGCCCGGAATTGGCCCTCAACCCCAGTTGATGGACGCAATTTTCTCCGTCAACGATAAAGCGGGACCGCAGGCGAGCCAGACCCCGCAAGGCACAGTGGTGTTTGAAGTCACAAAGATCGACCCGCCGCGCACACCGCCCTTTGAGGAAATCAAGGATCGCGTGACAACGGAATTTAAGAACCAGCGCGCGGCCGATATCCTGCGACGCAAAACCCAGGAAATGGCGGACCGCGCCCACGCCGAGCACGATCTGGCAAAAGCGGCGAAAGAAGCCGGAGCCACGGTAAAGACCAGCGACCTGGTTTCGCGGACGGCACAGGTGCCGGACATCGGCAGCATGTCTGGGCCAGCCGCCGCAGCCTTTGCGATGAAACAGGGCGAAATCAGTGGCCCGCTGAACCTGGGAGCGAACCAGGCGGTTTTACAGATTGTGGAACGGCAGGAGCCATCTGCATCTGACACTGAGTTTGCCAAGCAACGTGATCAACTGCGCGAGCGTCTTGCCTCACAAAAGCGGCAGGAAGTTCTGGGCTTGTTTGTAAGCGATCTGAACACCCGTCTTGAAAAAGAGGGCAAGGTAAAGATCAACAAAACAGAAATGGACAAACTTGCCAAATCTCGCAGCTAAGACTGCATCATAAAGAACTATGCTGTCCCAGCGATCGGCCGGAATATTGCTGCATCCAACCTCACTGCCTTCGCTGGGTGGTATCGGCGATCTTGGCCCGGAAGCCTATGCTTTTGCGGATTTTCTGGCCCGCTCCGGCCTGGGACTTTGGCAGGTGCTTCCGCTATCACCACCCGGATTGGGCAACTCGCCCTATTCCGCCATCTCCGCGTTTGCTGGAAATCCGCTGCTTATCAGCCTGGAAAGGCTGGCCGAACGCGGCTGGATTGAAAAAGACCACCTAAAAGAACTGCCTGCGCCGCACGGTCGCGTTGATTTCGAGGAAGCCAAGACCGTGAAGATGCCATTGCTTCGCCAGGCTGCCCAGACTTTTTTGGAGCGAGCCAATGGCGAGCGTGGCCGCTTTGAAGAATTCAAGCGCGCCCACGCCGGATGGTTGGAAGACTTTGTGCTTTTTGACGTGATGCGCCAGGTCCATCACGGCGAAACGTGGAGTTCCTGGCCCAAAGAACTGGCACGGCGTGAAGCTGAGGGGCTGCACAAATTCGGCATGGAACACCAGCGAGAGCTGGAAGTTGAGCGGGCGATTCAATTCGCATTCTTTGAGCAATGGCGGGCCTTGCATCAGTACTGCCGGCAGCGCGGCATCGGGATTGTGGGCGACATTGCCATTTTTGTGAACTATGACTCGGCCGACGTGTGGCGCAATCCCGACCTATTTTTTCTGGATGAGAACCTGCTGCCAACAGTCGTGGCGGGCGTCCCGCCGGACGCCTTTAGCGAAACCGGCCAGCGCTGGGGCAATCCTCTGTATCGCTGGGACGTCAATAAGGCACGGGGATATGACTGGTGGATCCAGCGCATCAAAGGCACACTGGAAATGTGCGATATTGTGCGTCTTGATCACTTCCGCGGCTTTGAAAGTTACTGGGAAATACCGGCGGATGAACCCACCGCAGTCCACGGGAAATGGGTGCAGGGACCGTGCGATGATTTGTTCCGCGCGCTGCGAGGGAGCCTGGGCGATCTGCCTTTTATCGCCGAAGACCTGGGCTTGATCACTGAAGACGTGCATGAGCTGCGTGAGCGGCTGGGTATTCCCGGCATGAAGGTCCTGCAATTTGGCTTTGGCGATCCCGGAGCGCATATCTACCTTCCTCAGAACTTTGAGCCAAACTGCGTGGTCTATACCGGCACACACGATAACGATACGACCGCAGGCTGGTGGCAGTCTTCTGCAAGCAAGGAAGAAAAATGCTTTGCGGCAAACTATTTTGGCGAGCCCGCCGACGGAATGCATTGGGCATTTATCCGCGCAGCGTTTGCTTCAGTGGCGCGGATGGCAATTGTGCCTTTGCAGGATTTTCTGGGCCTGGGCAGCGACGCCCGTATGAACACGCCCTCACAGAGCAATGGCAGTTGGGGCTGGCGCTTTAAGAAGAACGCGCTTACAGCAGCGTTGGCTGACAAAATGGCTGCGCTTTCGATTGTGTGTGATCGCAAACCTTTGTTGTTAAGCGCTGACCAGCACAGCGACAGGGAAGAGCGCGAAGACTTCGCTGCATAACAGCGTTCGCTGCGGGGTAACCCTGATCTTCTCTCCGGTAAAAACATTTTCCAGAAACTCCGAGCACCGAGAGGGAACCGGCAGCTCAGTGTTTTCCCATAAGTCCGCCAGCGGAGCGCGCAATGCGCCGCCAGCCAATGTGTAACTGAGGCGCGGCACGGTCACGATTGCCATCTGGTTTCTATGCTCACGCGCGAAGGCCACCACGTGCTGCTGTTTTGCACCGATGGCGTGAATTGGATGGTAATGCCCGGGATGGAACAAATCACGACGGTCGCGGCGTAAGCGAAGCGCCTGCATGGTTGTCCACATCTTGATGCGCCCATCCTGATAGTTCTCCAGCAATTCAGCGCATAATGCCGGAAGATTACACGCTTCGGCCTTGCGGTCGAGCTCCGTCAGAAGCCGCTCGCGCAGTTCGTAATCCACTGGGCGGCGGTTATCAGGATCCACCAGGCTGAAGTCCCACAACTCCGTGCCTTGATAGATATCAGGATTGCCAGGCGAAGTGAGCATCAGCACGCGTTGCGCCAGCGAATTGATGGCGCCGAAGAAATTTATGGGCGGCATAAAGGCCGCCATTTGTTCCAGAAACGTGTTTGGCCGCGCCTGTGTTCCCGGGAGCAGAATCTTCTCAATGAATTGCCGCAACGCTTCTACATAAGCGGGATCGTCACTGATCCAGCTCAGATTTATCTTGGCCTCATGCACGGCCTTGGACATGTATTGCTGGATTCTTTCTGCATACTCTTCGCGCGATGAGTCCGCGCTAAATTCAAACGGCCACGTGCCGACCAGTGTCTGGTAAAGGAAGTACTCTTCATTTGCGTCCGGCACCTGACGGCCATCGGGAAGCATGCGCTTGCGCAGGCGGTTGGTCCTACGCCAGCGCAGAGCGTGCGCGGCCCACGTCTTGGGCATTTCAGAAAGCACATCGAGCCGCGTGCGCACATCTTCACTGCGCTTGGTATCATGCGTGGACGTGGCAAGCATGGAGTACTGCCAGCTTTCCGCGCGCTTGAGATTGCCGGAATGAAATTCTTCCTGGCTGATGCCGAAGTCCTTGGGCGATCCCCCCACTTCATTGACGGCGATGAAGCGGTTATAGACATAGCAGGCCGTATCTTCCATGCCCTTGGCCATTACAGGCCCGGTGAGTTGCTGGAACTTAAGCGTGAAATAGAGCTTCTTGCGGTAGAGATCAGACTGGTCTTCAGAATTCTTGTGCTTCAGCAGCAGGATGTCGCGGAGAAAATCAAAACTGGCCGGGGCTTTATCCGTATTGCGGCGCTTGGCCTTGGCAACAGCCTCATGGATGTAAGCGCGATCGCGCTCGGTCATCTCTCCGCGTTCGTCGATATACGTCCGATAGACGGGGAAGCAAGCAATGGTTTCGCGGATCACGTCACGCAAAGACTTGCGGGTGAAATCGCGAGCGTACCGATCAGTAGCAGAAATGGCATCAAGCATATGCGCCAGCACGTTGACTTCACTGGCAAGAGACGCATGCATGATCAGCTTTTTGCTGTTATAGATGATGGTGTCCACGTTCTGGGTCACGCCGGCAAAGCGGCGATAAAAGTTAGTGAAGCTGCGCTCGTTGTGGCGATCAATGAACAGGCCATTTACTAGCGTGGTGAAGTCATAGCCGGAAGTGCCATCCACGGGCCATTCGCGCGGAAGCTCCTCGCCTGGCCCAAGAATTTTTTCGACTACCGTGTAAAGCAGGGCGCGCTGATTCATCCAGTCATGCTGGCCAAAAGCCTGTTGCAGGTCCAACTCAATTCCGTTTTCCGCCAGTGTGCCGCGAGGCGTTGGCCCATTACACTGGCTGGCGGCATACAGCATTTGCAGACGCACCATGTATTGCCGCGGATTCAGCAGTCCGTCGCAGTGGTCCACACGCACACCCTGCACCATATCGTCGGCCAGGAGGTGGCGCAATAATTGGTGGGTTGCGGCAAAGACCCGCGGATTTTCCATGCTGAGGCCAATAAGATCATTGACGTCAAAAAAGCGGCGATAATTGATTTCCTCTCCGGAGACGCGCCAGTTGGACAGGCGATAAACCTGCGCTTCCAAGAGGCGATGCAATGCGTCAAAGCTGCGCGGATCGCCGGCGCGGCCATTCATCGCCGCCGCTGCACGATCGGCGAGCGCCTGCAAGTCCGGCGATTTTTCCATCAATTCTTTCCACGCTACGGCCAGCGACGCAACGGCACGCCGCCGCTGGCGCACCAGGTCGCCTTCCGACGCGCTGTGCGAGGGCAAATTACGCAGCCCAGACAAGAGACTGCGCAGCTCTTGCGGAAGCTCGTAAGTACTTGGCTCAAAAATCATGGGAATGGTTTGAGGATCGAGCGGCAGCTGCTTGTCAAAATACTCAACGTAAAAGCTGCCATTGCTCACCAGACGGATGTGGCCTGCCTCAAGCTCTGCGCCGTATTGATCGCCCAGAATAGGCAGGAGAAGCTTGTTGCGCAGCTCCGGCTTCAGCGGTTCCCAATCGAGATCAAAAAATTCCGCAAACTCGGATGCTCGGCCGTTGGAAAGCACGTCCCACCACCAGGGATTTGCGCCCAGGCCAATCCCCATGTGGTTGGGAACGATATCCAGTACCTGGCCCATGCCATAATTCTTGAGCTCATTCACCAGCTCTTGCAGCTCTTCATAACTCCCAACCTCAGGATTTACCTGATTGTGATCTGTGATGTCATAACCGTGCTGGCTTCCGGTTTGGGCCTTCAGGATGGGCGAGGAATAAATGTGCGAAATGCCCTGCGCGTGTAGATATCCCACGAGGCGGCGCGCATTCTCAAAGCGAAAGCCTGCGTTAAACTGCAGGCGATACGTAGAGAGCGGCTTGGCCTGACTTTTCCCAGACGCCAACCGGTCAAGGCACTCCGAGATACCGCTTGTTTCTGGCGTCAATATCGCTGGATTGGCTCTCATGGGGCAAATCGACGAAAAGGCAGTTTCTGGGCAGACAACTCCCACTGGCTTAGATGCACAAATCCGGCGCGGTGTGACTCACGATGCGCGCTTTGCTAAATTTGTTGGAACAGTTGAAAATAGATTTTGGAAAATAAAGGAGCTACATTCAGCATGCCAGCAACCGGTGAACTGATCAGAATGATGAATTACGTGGACGACATTGCCGCCACGCTTCGCCGCATTGTGGTGGGAATTTCCACCATGACTCCGGAAGAACGCAAACGGCTGGCCGACTACATGCGCAACTCCGATCCCAACTTCACAAAAACTCTGGAGAGCCTGGACAAAGGCTAAATGGCCGAAATCCGGACCATCGCGGTCATTGGCGCCGGAGCCATTGGCCGCGGAATCGCTTATGCCGCCGCGCTGGGCGGCTATCGCACGATCCTGGAAGATATTCTGCCTTCCAGCTTGCGCACAGCCGCCGCCGAACTGCGCGAACATCTGGCTAAGGCAGCCGATCTTGGCACGCTCAACAAACCGGATTCGCTGGCCACCTTCAACCGCCTTGAATATGCTTCGACCGTCGAACAAGCCGCGCGCGAAGCCGATCTGGTGATTGAAGCTGTGCCGGATGAACTGGAATCCAAGATCGAGATCTTCACGCTGCTCGATAAAATCTGCCGCCCGCAAACCATTCTGGTATCGAATACGTCGTCTTTCAGCGTGACCGAAATTGCTTCCGTGACGTATCGTGCCGCCAGGATCGCGGGTATGCGTTTTGCTGAACCTGTTTTCACCGGCAAAAATCTGCAAGTCGTGCGTGCGCGTCTTACCGATGACGAAACCATTGCTGCTTGTACTGAAATGGGCAAGCGCATGGGCAAGCAAGTGACGGTGATTGCCGAAAGCGAATCTTAAAACTCGCCGTCCAAAAAGCTTGCCTGCCGCAAACTTCCGCCGCAGCCTGCTACGTCTTGCGCCGCATCAATCGCAGGTCCGATAGATAAATATCCAGCGGGCTCAAACCAGCCACGCTGCGATCATCTGCTCCTGCGATCTCTGATTTTTCCAGCTTCAATTCCTGCCGGTTTGCCTTGTCCGCAACAGCTGCAATTCTCCGCCGCAGATACTTAAGATCGCATGGCCTCGTTACGTAGTCATTCGCCCCGGCTTCATAGCCTTTCTGTATATCCGCCGGTTCCTCAGTGCCGGCAATCAGCACCACATAAGGAACATGGTTGGAGCCGTTCGTCCGTAGCCATTGGCAAAGCTCAATGCCGTTCAGCTTTGGCAGGTCCCAGTCCAGCAGGCAGACATCAATTTTGCGGGTGCGCAGCAGCTCGCGCGCAGATATGCCGTCAACAGCAGAAATTAATTGGTAGCCCCATTGCACCACAGAGCGTTCCAGAGTCATGCGGGTGAGCAAATCATCTTCTGCTACTAGAATTGTGAGGGTCTTCATACTTACCTTACTTGATCAGCTAAAAAGTAAGATGACTGTAACACCCTGCCCGGCCCGAAACGAGATTACCTCGGTTTTCAGCAATTCCCAAAATGGGAACAATCAAAACGGCAATCTCTTACTCACTCCCCACTGACGATTCGCTTTTTCTCTGCCCTAGTTTCCTGCCGGCTTGCTGCCCATCGCCGGCAATGGCAGACGCCCATCCGCTCCGCTGGTCAACGCTACAAACTGCGGGTCCTGAAAGAGCGATGCAAACACCGCATCCACGCGCGCTTCCATCATCTCTTTGCTGCGGACGGATTGATACCGTTCATACTCAAAGAAGTGGCGCTTCAGCAGTGATAGGGCTTTTTCTTTCTGGCCAAGCTGCGCATAGATCGCGGCCAGATTGTAAGAAGCGCACAGGATCGCTTCATTGTCTTTGGCGATTTTCAACGCTTCGTCGCCGTGTCCGTTGCCGGCCATAAACGCCGCGGCAAAAATCAGGTTGAAAGGTTCCTTCGGATCGAGCGCCAGCGCCTGCCGGGTATATCCATCGGCCTTCACTTTGTCGCCTTCAGAGTTCCAATAGACGGCCAAATTGCGGTAAGCCAGCGCCAGCGGAAATTCCTGCGTTGAAGCTTCCATCAGGTGCAGGCCTTTTTTGAAGTCGCCTTCATGGATCGTCATTTTGCCCAGCCCATGCAGCGCCACTGCGCGCGACAGCGGATCAGCCGGCATCGCCAGGATCTGGTCGAACGTAGCGCGCGCTTTGTCCCACTCGCCTGTGTGGTGCCGATACAACTCGCCCAAATAGCGCAGCGGCGTGGGATCGTTAGGATCAAGGTTGTGCGCAGCCGTGTAATACTTCTGCGCCAGCGTGTATTTGGCGTCGTTCTCCGCCATCAATCCCATCGACATTGTTTTCTGTATCTTGGCGCTCACCACCGGATCAAAATTCGGCCCATCGGGCATCGCATCGGCGTTCAGGTCATTGACGCCCAGTTTCTTCAGCTCTTTTACCGCGTCTTTGGCCTTGCCGGGAAACATACATTTCTGCTCCACCACCTGCTTCAGTTCGGCAATGGCTGCCTGGTTATCGCCAGACTTGGCCTTGGCTTTGGCGGCTTCCATCTTCTCTTTCACCGCCGACTCGCGCTTCTTCATCTCGCTTTCCACCAGCTTTTCCAGGTCACCGACTTTGAGCTTGCCGTTCTGATTTTCAAGCTTGTTCACCACCGTGCCATCGGCCTGCACCAGCAGCGCCACCGGCAGCTTTCCATCCGGGACATACTTCTGCCCCAGCGGGCTCTGCACATCCACAATGCCCATGGTCACGCACTGCTGGGAATAAAGCTGCAGCGTCCGCGACTCACGCAGGCTTGACTTCTCAACCTCCTGCTTGCCCGTGGGGAACCAGTACACCGCCAGTCCTTCTTTCACCGGCTCCTGCGGCGTAATCAGCTTCCACGGCACCTGGTAGGTCTGTTGGCTAGA
The DNA here is from genome assembly GCA_036496525.1 of Candidatus Angelobacter sp. Lineage (GTDB taxonomy): Bacteria > Acidobacteriota > Terriglobia > Terriglobales > Acidobacteriaceae > Angelobacter. Next base: position 1,392 of record DASXKZ010000150.1, on the reverse strand, counting down.
CCCTCCACTCATGCCGCCCATGCCTCCGCCACCACCGCCGCCACACGTTGCCCACGTTTGCGGGACAAGTAACACATAGATCATCAGTAGACACACGACGCGTTGCAGTAGTGAGGTTTTCATGCGCAAATTATACTCCAGCGCTTCTCCCGGACGGCGTTCGATTTAGCCTCCATCAGGACCGCCTTTGCTTTCTTAAAACGCCCTTGGGACAAAATGCATTTTCTCCCGATCATCGCTTTCCTCCGCGTCTCCGCGCCTCCGCGGTGGATTTTAGTTTTTCCCATTTCCCGATCTTGATTCTCCTCCGTGTCTCCGTGCCTCCGTGGTGGGTTTTTTCCGATCCGCGATCATCAGCGTTAATCCGCGGTTAGCACTTCCGGTTTCCCGATGTCCCGATGTTCCCCGATTTCTATCCGTGTCATCAGCGTTAATCAGCGGTAAGGTTTTTCATTTTCCTGCATCACCATGCTCGTCCTTGTTACGTTCCATGCTGCCAGTTGGATCGTGTACGCCAGTTGCCCCACCTGTCTGGGGTCTAGCTTGCCCTCGATAATCGTTGACTGCAGCTTTCTGATCGCCACCTGTATGCTGTCCGGGTCTTCCATTGGCCCTAGGTCCAGCGTCGCATTCCTTGCTTCTTCCATCCGCTCGTGCATGTAGCAGAGTTTTCTGCCTCTCATCTTCGGAGAGCCGCATTGCTCGCCGCTCACGTGCAAATGCTGGCATCGGGCGGATTTTTTTGCTTTCTCCAGGCACTTGCGCCGAGTTTCGGCCCGCTCGTCCGCGTAGGTGGCCATCACTTTCAAGCCTTCTTCAAACAGCTTGTGCTCGTCGTAATATTCGTTGTTCCAGCCCATCGCCATGTGTCGGGCTTGCGGGTTCTCCTGCAGAAAGTCTTGGTAGCCGCGAAACGCATTCCAGAACTTTATGCAAAGCTGGCCTCCGGCGCTCGCCAGCCATTCTTCTTTTTGTTTCTTTCTTAGTGCGTCGGTCCTGAGCTGAGACCTTCTTGTTAGCTCAGCCGCCTCTTCACGCGATACCAGGAATTCTCCTCCTGGCCCGTGCCAGCAGACCTGCGCCAGCGGATCGTCCTTCTCCCGCGACTTAATTTCTATTCCATTGAATTTGTTCGGAGCTTCCGTTCCAATCTGTCCGCTTTCTTCCATAAAATCACCTCAAATCACTTCAAAATCACTTCCAAATTTCCTGCTCATGTCTTGGCCCGTTCTTCTCAATTCCACTCTCTAACTTCACCGTTTGCCGTTGCTGGCATTGGATTTACCCATTGTCGAGCATCTCGCGCAATCACCCGCGATCGCCCGATTTTTGGCGGGTTTTGCACGCCTACCCTCCCCTACCCCTATGTTCATCCCAGTAAGTCCCATCGCG
>DASXKZ010000149.1:0-45021 GCA_036496525.1 Candidatus Angelobacter sp. | reverse complement strand
TGGCCCTGATTCTGTTCGATAAAACGTTAGGCACAATCTTGGATGGCGTTGGGATATTGGAGTCCTTGGGACTGCTTTTCACGATAGTTGCCATTGTGCTTGTTCCTTCCGTTGTCACCGCGGTCACCACGTTCGCGGTATCGGATCTTTATCTGGAACGGTCCACCAGCATCCGGAGCTGTTTCTCCCGCGTGTCCGGCAGAACGCTCAAAGTGCTGGCCGTCTCCTTCGTGGGGCTCATTGTGGGCCTTGGGATTTTTCTTTTCGTGGCCCCCGGCATTTACTGGGCGGGAGTGTATGGCATTGCTATTCCCGCTGTGGTCCTGGAGAACATCACCGTACGGCAGTCGCTGTCCAGAAGCTTGGCCCTGACCCAGGATTTCAGGGGACGCGTGATCATAGTCTTCTTCCTGACCCTGATCTTCTCCGGCATTATGAAAGAAGCACTGAATGCTGGCTTGGAACTGCTGTGGCCCACAATCCATTCGCACTTTGTCCATTTGACAAGGCTAAACTTGCGGGACATCAGTTCCGTGCTGTCCATGACGCTGTTCGGTTCGGTCAGCGCCATCGGGCTCACGTTGACCTACTACGATCTGCGTGTGCGCAAAGAAGCCTTCGACCTGATGATGGACCTGATGGGCGACGCGGAGACCGTCTCGGCAGAGGGCGCTCAGCAATCAGCGCTCGGCATTCAGTAAGAGCGCTCAGCTATCTGTGCTCAGCATTCAGCCAAAGATGAACCGCAAAAGGCGCGAAGGTCGCAAAGGAAAAAGATTTCGCCGCGGAGAGCGCAGAGTTCGCGGAGGCATCTATTGGATTTCCTCACGTGTTGTCTTAAGCTAGGCACTCATCAAGTTTGGTAAAGAGCACCCCTGCCAACATCCTGTTGGATAGCTCTGTTCTAAAATAAGTCTATTGTGACTGACGAAAAACTTCCGGTTGACTCCTTCTGGTTCCGCCATAGCGGCCTGTTTGCATTGCTGGTTGTCTTTGTTGTTTCCTTGATCGGTGTAGTTCTGGACTGGCTCCTTGTAAAAGAAGGCCTGCCTCGCCTGGACATGATCATTTTCAGCAATGGCCTTACCGGGCTTTTTGCGGGCGGCTTGTTCTGGCAGATGGCAAGGGAAGCCAAAGCCAGTCGTGATTTGGTGGCTGAGCGGATGAAAACCATTGCTGAACTCAATCACCACATCCGCAATGCGCTGCAAGTCATCAAGTTTCTGGGCGGACAAAAACGCACCGGGCTAGACGCGGTACAGCTTCAACTGATCAACGATTCGGCAGATCGCATCGAATGGGCGCTACGGGAAGTGCTGCCACGCTACCAAATCGGTAAGATAATTACTCCTGTACCGGATGAGCAAACAGACTTGATTCGCCCTGTTTCCTGAGCGGCGAAAGTTATCTGCCGATGCTGATATCGGGCAAAGGCAGACATCGACCATCTACAGCCAACCTAACTTATTCAAATTCAAAGACTTTTCCGTCATTTGAGCGATGCTCTTTTCTCGCAACTTCGCTCCCCAATCTCACATCTAATCCCTTGACAGTAAGTCACTCATATCTCATAATGACTTTGTTGTGATGGTAAATGCACTGATTTTTAAGCACTTATAAGCTGGGAGGCTGAAAGCCATGGGGAAAATTATTGGAATTGATCTCGGAACCACGAACTCAGTGGTGGCCGTGATGGAAGGTGGCGAGCCGAAAGTGATCGCCAATGAAGAAGGCGGCCGCACCACGCCCTCGGTGGTCGGCTTCACCAAATCTGGTGAGCGCCTTGTTGGACAGGTCGCCAAGCGGCAGGCCATCACCAATCCGGAAAACACCGTGTATTCGATCAAGCGGTTTATGGGACGCCGCTTTGACGAAGTGAATGAAGAAATGAAGATGGTCCCATATAAGGTCGTCCGTCAGGGCGATCACGTTGCCATTGTGGCGCAGGGACAGGAATACACGCCGCAGCAGATTTCCGCGATGATCCTGCAGAAACTCAAGAAGGCGGCAGAAGATTATCTTGGCCAGTCAGTGACGGAAGCCGTGATTACCGTTCCGGCGTACTTTAATGACGCGCAACGCCAGGCGACCAAAGATGCCGGCAAAGTCGCCGGTCTCGACGTGAAGCGTATCGTGAACGAGCCCACGGCCGCAGCGCTGGCCTACGGTCTGGATAAGAAGAAGGAAGAAACCATCGCCGTGTACGACTTTGGCGGCGGCACTTTTGATATTTCCATTCTTGAAGTCGGCGAAGGCGTGATTGAAGTGAAGTCCACCAATGGTGACACGCACCTTGGCGGCGACAACATCGATCAGCGCATTGTTGACTGGCTTGTGGAAGAGTTCAAGAAAGATGAAGGGCTTGATCTGCGCGCCAAAGGCAATGAAATGGCATTACAGCGCTTGCGTGACGCGGCGGAAAAAGCCAAGATCGAGCTTTCCACCACCATGGAAAGCGAAATCAACCTGCCGTTCATCACCGCGGACGCAACCGGTCCCAAGCACCTGGTGAAGAAGCTGACGCGCACCAAGCTGGAGCAGATGGTGGATGACATCATTCAGCGCTCCGTGGCGCCGTGCAAGCAGGCATTGAAAGACGCGGGCGTTGACGCCAGCAAGATCGACGAAGTGGTTCTAGTCGGCGGACAGACGCGCATGCCGCGCATTCAGACTCTGGTAAAAGAGCTGTTTGGCAAAGAGCCGCACAAGGGCGTGAATCCTGATGAGGTTGTGGCCATAGGCGCAGCTGTACAAGCGGGCGTGCTGGCGGGAGACGTAAAAGACCTGCTCCTGCTCGACGTGACTCCGCTGACGCTGTCGATCGAAACGCTGGGCGGCGTGGCTACGCAGATGATTCCGCGCAACACCACGATTCCGACCAAGAAGACGGAGACTTTCTCCACGGCGGCTGATAGCCAGCCTTCGGTTGAAGTCCACGTGTTGCAGGGCGAGCGTCCGCTGGCCAAAGACAACCGCACTCTGGGCAAGTTCCACCTGACCGGCCTTCCGCCGGCCCCGCGTGGCGTGCCGCAGATTGAAGTGACCTTTGATATCGACGCCAATGGAATCCTGAACGTGACCGCGAAAGACAAGGCCACGAACAAGGAGCAGAAGATCCAGATCACCTCTTCTTCGGGCCTGAGCAAGGAAGAAGTGGAGCGCATGGCCAAGGAAGCCGAAGCACATTCGGCGGAAGACAAGGCCAAGCGCGAGGAGATCGAGGCGCGCAACCAGCTTGATGGCATGGTCTATCAGGTGGAGAAGATGCTCAAGGAAAACGGCGACAAGATCTCTGGCGACGAAAAAGGCCAGGTCGAGTCGGCCGTGGCGGACGCCAAGAAGGCGCTGGAAGGCACTGACGCAGCAGCCATGAATGCGGCGCGCGAAAAGCTGACTGCGGCTTCTCACAAATTGGCTGAGGCCATGTACAAAGCGCAGCAAACGACGCCGGCAGATGGCGCTACGGGCGCCGGACCGCAGGCAGGCGCTCCCTCGAACGGCGCTGCGCAGCAAGAGAAGAAAGATGAAGGCGTGATAGACGCTGAATACGTTGATGTGGAGGACAAGAGATAAGTTCTCCGCATATCTAACGGCGTGGCAAAGGCGGCCGCTCTACCCATGCAAGCCAAAAGCGGGCTTGCACGGGGCCCGAGGTTGTGCCGCCTTTAGCCTATGCGACAAAAGGAGTCTCTTTTGAAAAAATATCTGGTAGTGAAAATGGCGGAAGGATGGAGCCACGTTGTGAACTGGGTGGTAATGCCCGGACTTTATACCATGGAAGCGGCGCAGCAGTTCGTTGCCAGCGCGGTGGCCGATGAGCCCGGCGCGCGGTACATGATTCAGGAAGTGGGCGCGGCGTGACACTTGTCCCGAGCGTAGCGAGGGAACCCTATCGCCGCAGATTTGCGCTGATGGGCGCAGATAAAAGGCAACGCAGGTTTAGCCGCGAATCAGGCAAAACTATGCCAATGATGAACACAGGTGACAGTGATCGGAAAAAACAAAACTTACCGCGGATTTGCGCGGATGAACGCGGATCAGGATGAGGTCAAGCGCCGAAGGCGCGAAATTATTGAGCCCAGCGCGTGAGCGCTGGGTAGGCAGCAAACAAAACGGCGAGCCCCGTAGGGGCGGCATAAAAATCTGGAGCATTGAATGAAATACATGAGACGTCGTGGCCTGCGGATGTTTGCCGTCGCGGCACTTTTGCCCATGATGGCCCTGGCACAAAGCAACGCGCAGGCCACCAAGCCTGCCGGTCCGCAAGACGCCACAACTCAGCAGGTCACGCAACTGGTGCGCGACTTTCTGGCCAACGTCCCTAAAAACGATCCCAAGGTCTTCCAGGAATTCTTTGCCGACGACGTGATTTACACGCGCGCCACGGGTCTGACCGTCACGAAGGCGGACATCCTTCGCAATATCGATGTCCGCGCAACCAGCGATCCGCAGATGACTTTTGAAGCCGACGATTTCACGGTGCATCCATACGGAGAAATGGCGGTCGTCAACTTCCGACTGGTCGCGCATAACACTGAGGGCGGCAAGCCGACGACGGCTTATTATCGCAACACGGGAACTTTTTTAAAGCGAAACGGCAAATGGCAGGCTGTGGGGTGGCAGGCGACGAAGGTGCCGGAAAAGCAGTAATTAGTACTTAGTAATTAGCAAAACCAAATTCATGGCGACCACACAACAAAAGGATTATTACGGCGCGTTAGGCGTCAAGAAAACTGCCTCGTCGGAGGAGATCCGCAAGGCCTTCCGCAAGCTCGCGCGCAAATACCATCCAGACGTTAATCCCAATGACAAGAAGGCGGAAGAAAAGTTCAAGGAAATTTCTGAAGCCAATGACGTGTTGAGCGATCCTAAGAAGCGCAAGATTTACGACCAGCTCGGCTTTTACTCGGACAATATCGATCCCGCTGCAGCGGAGGCGTATTCGCGTGGTGGCGGCTTTGGCGCTGGCGGTTTTGGAGCGACGCCTCCGAGCGGCAGGGGCGGGCAGGGGTTCGATTTCAGCGGGTTTGACTTCTCTGATACGGGCAGTAGCGCGGGTGGCCAGCAAGGCGGCGGAGGCGGCTTCCGCGATATTTTTTCCAGTATTTTTGGCGGTGGGCGCGGCGGCGCGGCCACTGAAACCGAGCCAGAGCGCGGCAACGATCTTGAATACCAAGTGAACGTCGGCTTCTGGGACGCGATTCGCGGAGCAGTGATGCGCCTGAACATCACTCGCCTTGATACCTGCTCCAACTGCCACGGCAGCGGCGTGGTAGGTACGCCAACGACATGTCCGCAGTGCCACGGCAGCGGCCACATTACGCAATCCGGGGGCGGAATGAAGTTCAACGTCGCTTGCCCGCGCTGTGGCGGCAGCGGCAAGGTGCAGCCTCCATGCCCGGTATGCCATGGGGAAGGTGCAGTGGAGCGCACAGAGCCATTAGAGGTCCGTGTAAAAGCGGGCACACGCGACGGCCAGCGCATACGCATCGGTGGCAAAGGAAACGCGGGGACGCAGGGCGGCGCAGCGGGCGATCTTTACGTGATTATCCGCGTGGGAGATCACCCGGTATTTCGGCGGGAAGGCGATGACATTTACGTAACCGTTCCCGTTGCCGCGTGGGAATCCGCGCTTGGCGCCAGAATAGAAGTGCCGACCATCGACGGCCGTTCGCAGTTGAAGATTCCGCCAGGCACGCAGAGCGGGCAGAAGCTGCGTTTGCGGGAAAAAGGCGTGCCATCGGCGACACGCGAGGACAAGCGCGGCGACGAGATTGTGGAGGTCAAGATCATGGTCCCGGAAGCGCATGACATGAAGGCGCGCGAGCTGTGGCAGGAATTGCATGAGTTGCACAAGGACGACCCGCGGGCGGAGCTGTGGAGCAAGTTGTAGTGCTGGAGACCAGCCGTCTTCGCCTGCGCGAATTTGTTCCGCAGGATGCAGGCGCGCTGGCCACTGTCCTGGGCGATCCAATAGCGATGCAGTATTATCCGGCGGCCTTTGACCGGGCAGAGATTGATGCTTGGATCCGGCGCAACCGGGCAAGATACTTTGATCCTGGCTTTGGTTTGTGGGCCATGGTGCTCAAGGATTCAGGCGAGATGATTGGCGACTGCGGCTGTTTCTTGCGGGACGTGGATGGACGGGACGACATTGAGATCGGCTATCATGTGCGGCGTGATCTCTGGGGCAAGGGCTACGCCACAGAAGCTGCTCAGGCGTGCATGCAGTACGCGTTTACACGATTGGGCGTTAACCGCGTGATTTCACTGATACGGCCGGAGAACCTGCAGTCCATTCGGGTAGCGGAGAAGAACGGGATGACATGCGAGAAGATTATTTTCTGGCGCGGATATGAGCATTGTATTTATGCAAAGCAGAAGAACTAACCCATGACGGCTAAACGCAAATCCAAAGGCGCCTACATGATCTCTTCCGTGGCGGAGATGTACGGCATCCATCCGCAGACGTTGCGGCTCTATGAGCGGGAAGGTCTTCTGAAGCCCTCGCGCACTGACGGCAACACGCGTCTTTATACAGAAGAAGATTTGCAGCGGCTGGAGTTCATCCTGAATCTTGCCCGTGACCTGGGAGTGAACATCGCCGGCATCGCGATTATTCTGCAGATGCGCGAACGCATGGAAGATATGAACCGCAAGATGCAGGAGTTCGTACGCTTTGTGCAGGATGAAGTCGCGTTCCGCGCCAGCAACGCCCATGCCGATCCCAGCAAGGGAGCGATCATCCCTCTGCGGAAACCCACCATCAACGTAGCGCCGCGAGATCGAAAGAAATAGCCGGGACCCGAAAGTTAGTCCGGGCAGACAAATCTAGAAAAGACAAAATCAAAGCCGGTATCTCTTTCGGATACCGGCCATTGTTTTTTGCGCGACAGGATTTAGTGCTTGAGATTTCAGTTCATATCCTGCCCCCGAATTGAGATGATCGGCTTGCGTGGCTCAGCGGATGAATGTTCGGGCACATCCTGGTCTGGGTTGATTGGCCCGGCGCTGGCCGCAGCAGCCTGTTGTTTAGGTGGATAGATACGCATGCGCTGTCGAATGCGGCGTTCAACGTCAGCCCATTCTTCGCGGGTGCGGTCGAAGCCCCGCCGAATACGCATGACGCCTTTTTCTTCAGCTTTACGGAGATTGTCTACCAAACCCATTGCATCTCCTCTTGTTGTACAGGTGTTTTCTGGTCATGGCGCATTGGACGCACCGCAACCTATTAGTGTGATGCCGAAATGAAAAGGTTGGAAACTGCTGCTGGCCAGAGACTCTCATTTCATGTCGCTTCGCTCCAAACCGCTTCGGCAGCACCAATGTGGCTGAACGCTCCAGCCCTGCAGCAGGCGGCTCGGCGCGCAAGTCGGCCTCGCCGCTTAGGCTCATATGTCGCTGCACTCCAAACCGCTTCGGCAGGCTGGCCTTGCTAAGCGCTAATCGCTAATTGCTAGTTGCTTCATTCCGCCTGGGCCGTGTTCTGCTTGGCCAGCCATTGCAGAAACATTTGTTCAATTGGCTTGTCTTTGGCGCGGATCAGGTGGCGAATGGTGTGCCCCGTTGCCAGATGGCAGAGTTCCTCGGCCATGTTTTTGATGTGGTCGCCGGCGCGTTCCAGCGAATTGGCCATCGCCAGCACGTGCAGGCTTTCAGGCCCCTTGAGCCCTTCCGCATTTTCCGTGTGGCGTACAACAATCAGGTTGCGCAGACGATCAATTTCAGAATCAGTGCGCAGGACGTGAAGCGCCTGTTCAATGTTGCGGCTGGCGAAGGCTTTTACCATGGTGCTGAGCATGTTTTCCAGCAGGCAGCCCATTCTGGTGAGCTGCTCAATATCGTCCATGTCAATCCGGTTGCGCACGATGGCTGAGCGCTCGCTGAAGCTGGCAATCAGATCTCCTACGCGCTCAAGGTCGAGCATCAGTTTCATACAGGCCAGCAGTTCGCGCGCCTGGGGCGGCGTCACCTGGGTGATCACCGTTGCCAGTTCTTCATCCATTTCGCGGTCCATGCTGTCCAGCCGCTCTTCACATTTGCGGACGGCCATCAGCGCCAGTTGCGAGCCATTTATCAATCCGTCAATGGCGTGCGTAACCTCGTCTTTGGCCACGGAACAGGCCTTCAATGTGAGGTCAACCAGATGGGATTGCACGGTAGATTCCTGCGGAGGGAGAGTTGCTGGGGTGCTCATAACTGCACTTACCTTGTCCGATACTTCCTACTTACGAAAGTGCGGCAGATTTCGACATTCGTCCGTCTGCCCAAGTTATAAAGAGAAATTGTGAACGCACGGTTAAAACGCCATGAATCCTGTGCAAATTCCTGCTCGATTCAGGCGCTTCTCCGGAAGCCATACTTCTGGCGATTTTCCGGATCAATACGGCCATCGAGAAAACCAACCAGGTTCTCCGCCAGATGTGTAGCGTTGTCGGCAATTTGTTCCAGGCAGCGCGAAGCAAAGATCAGGTGCAGGGCCTGCTCGTTTGTTGCGTGCGATTGGTGAACGCTCCGGCCGCCCAGCACATAATCACGATAGGCATCCACAGAAGCTCCACCTGCAGCAGCGTTGCGGGCCAGCACTGGATCAAGACGCGCCAGAGAGCGCAGCGTCTGGCGGCAGAGATGAGAGACTGCAATAGCCAGGGGCTGGAGCCGGGAGAAGTCTTCATGGTCATGATGCGTGCCGACTTCTGTGACCTTTTGTCCCAGGCCGGCAGCAAGTTTACCCAGGCGTGAAAGGTCTTTGCTGATATTGGCTGCTGATGTGAGCCGCTTGACTTCAGAAGCTCCCAGCCCACCGTTTTCCAGCGCGGAAAGGACTGTCTGGTGCAGCGTGAGTTCCAGTTCCTGAATTGCCACTGAAGTTTCCAGCACGCCGCTACCCACGTGTGAGTTCGTGTGGAGAAGCGCTGCAATCGCGCGGGCCACGGCTTCATCCGCTTTTATGCCCATTGTTGCAAGCAAATTGTTTATATGATTTTCCGCGGTTTGCGCCTTTACTGCTTGAATCGGCATTACAACATCCTTTTTTGTAGCGTTATTTATTAGACGAACCTACCACTGGCCGGTTAACGAGCAATGAAAATTAAAAACAATTTCTATGAACATCGCAAAACGCTTGTTTTCAGGTGTATAGATGTGCAGGGAAGCTGGAGGATTCAGTTTTTTGGGCGCTTCAAAATGCCCGCGCCCGATGTTCGGTTTCACCACGATGGGGAGCGCAGACCGTCCCATGCCGCGGGGGTGGCGCGACTTCGGATAGGGAAGTCCGAACGATTCAGAAGCGAGAGCTGCAGCGCCATGGAGGTCTCATAGCGGTAGGCGGGGGAGGGGTTAGTTGTTCAGGTTCATCCGCGCCAGCAACTCCTGGAACCGCGGGTCTTTACGAAGATAGTCATACCTGGGTTCGACTTTGATGTTGGTGAGCGCAGGAGAGTGTTCCTTGTAAGCCTCCTCCAGAAGCGACATGACTTTTTCCCGTTGGGCTGATCCATTGTAGGCGACCAGACGGGCCAGAATGGCATCGGACTGCAATCTGGATGACAACTCTTCGAACCTTGCCAGTGCATTCTGCGCCTGAGACGCGTCGTTTGCATGGTTATAAATGTAGGCCCTGACTGCCCAGTACCACTGGGGGTGGTCGTCACTTTTCGTCAGATCATTTTCCTTGAGCGCCTCGGCAAACCTTCCCTGTTGCACGTAGGTGACGGCAAGGAAGCCGCGTGCATTGCCGAAACCCGGATCCATATCCAGCACGGCGCGGAATTGTTCAATGGCCCGGTCATACTTCCTCGCATAGAAGAGGATGGTTCCGCGGTCGGTGGCGATGATCAGAGACATGGGGTCGAGCTGGCGGGCCCGTTCGCTTTCAGCCAGGGCTTCATCAAAACGCCCTTGCCAGGCCAGGTATTCCGCATACCACTGGTGCCCCGTGGCGTAGTCAGGATTCAGCTGAATGGCGCGCCGGAACTCCTTTTCGGCAGTTTGCCAATCGTAGTCATAGTTTTCAGCCACCAGGGCCAGCGACGCATGTGCTTCAGCCAGAGAATCGTCCAGGGCCAGGGCCTGCAGAGCTGCGGCTTTGGCTTTCGGCATAAACTCCTGTTGCGGGGCTGCGTACCAGGTACTCATCAATCCAAAAGTATCCGCCAGGCCCGCGTAAGCGCTGGCATATCCCGGGTCTTTGGCGATCGCCTGCTGGAAATAACTTGCAGCTTGCAGGAAGCCCGGTCTCGTCCTCTTATTCCAGAAGTACCGGCCCTTGAGATAAAGATCGTAGGCTTCATAGGAAGCAGTGGAGTGGGTGGAGGCAATATGATTCGCCGCTTTCACCCCTTTGCTGTCACCCAGGCTGATCTGAATCTCATCGCCGATCTCCTGGGCTATTTCGCTCTGGAGCGCCAGCGAATTGTTCAGCTCGCGGTCATACTCCCGCGCCCAAAGATGCGTCTGGTCTTTTACCTGGATGAGTTCCGCGGTGATGCGTACCCGGCTTGAATCGCGGCGCACACTGCCTTCCATCAGGTACTGCACTCCCAATTCACGTCCGATCTGGTCCAGTGGCTTCGGGCTCTGCTTGTAGAGCATGACGGAGGTTCTGGCAATGACTCCCAGATGCTCCTGGTTAAGGCGAGTCAGTGCGGCGATCATCTCTTCTGTAAGCCCATCACTGAAGTAGTCCTGCGCGGGATCTCCCGTAAGGTTCTGGAAAGGCAAAACGGCCACCATGACCCGCGTGACCGGAGCAATACTTTTCGATGTCTTGTGCACCCATTGGAAGTAACCTGCCACGAGGAGAGACAACAGCAGCGCTGTTCCGGCAACTACCTTCCACAGGCCTTGACGCGGTGAGCTTGTAGTGGCAGCGATGGTAGGAACTTCCGGTGCTTTCTGCTTTTGCGGTTGAGAAGCAGAAGTTGGGTCAGAGGGTATCCGTTTCACATCGGCCAGGAAGCGGTAACCGCGGCTGCCCACAGTTTCTATGAAACGAGGATTGCTCGCCGAGTCATTCAGGGCAGTCCGGAGTTTGTTGATGGCGCTGCTGATGTTGTGGTCAAAGTCAACAAAGGTGCCATCCGGCCATAATCTTTGGCGCAGTTCATCTCGGCTGATGATTTCGCCTGGCCTCTCCAGTAAACAAACCAGCAGTTGAAACGGCCTTTCCTGTAGCTTGAGCCGCACGCCATGCTTGCGGAGTTCACCCCCGGTCACCTCAACTGTGAAGACTCCAAATTCATAGCTACGGATGGGCTCGGCCGCGGTTGCCATTTGTTTACCTTTGGGCTTGGTGCTGTATGGGGGGCAGCCGCCAAGTTTAGCACACGGCAGTGTGGTGATTCAGCCCGATAAACGCCAGTATTTCAGCTACTTGGGTGATGATTCACAAATGCGCCAAGGATGAACTGCGAACTATTGACGTTACCTGACCTACGGTTCCAAATTAACCCCAGAAATTTGTGCGAGACCATTTGTGCGAGACCGTTTGTCCGGAAACCCAGAAATAAGGAGAGATAGGTTATGAAGTTGAAAGCCCGATCCTATTGGTTTGCGTTGCTGTTGCCGGTGATGTTCTCAGTTCCAGCGGTCGCCCAGTTTGAAGTCAGTCCAGATCACTTTGAGGATAGTTCGCCCAGCACCCGGCAGGATGCCCATTCCAATTCCGCAGCAAACCTTAAGCTGCAGGACCTCAAAATGCAGATCGGGGAACAGAAGAAGCTGCTGGTGAGTTACCAGGGCCGGCTCCTGGAGAAGTCCGCTCTGGTGGCAAAAGCGCGGCACGCTTTGGGAGATTCAGGCAGTGCCGCCGCACGGAACGACCTTCTCAGGAAGAAAAGCGAACTACAGGAACTACGTGAATCCCTGGCCAGCCCGGTACGCGACGCCCGGCTTGCTTTAGCCCGGCTTGAACGACAACAACAGGCTTTGCGTGCTGCTGCTCGCACGCGCGACCCCAGGAGCAGCTCTGCCGCTCTGCTTTCAGCTTCTAAATAACACTTTTTGGATGAAACGGTTTGCGCACGTTTTCACTATGGTAATAAGACGAGGAGATGGTATGAGGCAGCTTTACAGAAAGGCGATACAGAGAATGACAAACCCACGGCACAGAACCATGGTGGCCGCAATCCTGGGCGCAATATTTGTTACGACGCTGGTTTCAGCCGATAGTCACCTGAACAATCTCAGGCCATTCGACGATCCCACAGGTAAGGTGCGCACCTTCAGCACGAGTGGCGAAGCTCAAGTTAACAATGCTTTTTTCCAGAGCCTGGGAACCAATGGTCGAAGCTGCGCAACCTGCCATCAGGCGAGCGACGCATGGACGGTTACGCCCGAGCACATTCGCGCGCGTTTCGATGCCTCCAACGGATTGGACCCAATTTTCCGGACCAACGACGGAGCCAACTGTCCCAGCGCCGACGTGACTACACTGAGCGCCCGGCGCAAGTCTTACAGCATGCTTCTGAATAAGGGACTGATCCGCGTTTCAATCGGTGTGCCCGCAAATGCGGAATTTGCCGTAACGGGGATTGATGATCCGCACAACTGTGCCGAGACAACACCAACGGGGCTGGCACTATTCCGGCGTCCTCTTCCGTCTACCAATCTGCCCTTCCTCACCACAGTGATGTGGGACGGACGCGAATCTTTCAAAGGTCAGACGCTTAACTTCAACCTGTCAGACCAGGCTGTGCAGGCTACACTCGGCCACGCACAGGCCAGCCAGAATCCAACCAGCCAACAGGTTGCCGAGATCCTGAGTTTTGAACTTTCGAATTTTACTGCCCAGATTCGTGACGATAGGGTGGGCGAGCTGAACGCCGATGGCGCACAAGGTGGCCCGAACGCCCTGAGTGTCCAGCCTTTCTCGGTTGGAATCAACGACCCGCTTGGCGGGACACCCCCTGGCGTTGATTTCAACCCGGTGGCAATGACACTGTTCTCAAAATGGGCAAGCCTGAAGGATGACGGCCGAAATTCAGCGCGCACAGCCGTGGCCCGCGGAGAGGCGCTGTTCAACAACTTCCCCATCCCAATCTCAGGCGTCAGTGGGCTGAATGATCTGTCCGGAGTGCCTGCTTCATTTGTGGGAAGCTGCACAACGTGCCATAACACGCCGAACGTAGGGAATCATTCCGTTCCGCTAGCCATTAACATTGGCGTAACGGAAGTTCCGCCTGTCCCAGCGCTGGATATCGCCGGCCTGCCGGTTTACACGATTCAGTGCGCCGCAGGCAAGCAGACGCCGATTGGCCACGATTCGCACATCCAGACAACAGATCCGGCCCGGGCGCTGATCACCGGGAAATGCGCCGACATAGGCAAGACTAAGGGGCCAATTCTGCGCGGACTGGCGGCACGAGCACCGTATTTCCATAACGGCTCGGCTGCCACTCTGAGAGACGTGATCAATTTTTATGAACAACGTTTCCAGCTTAGCTTTACCGAAGAGCAAAAGAGCGATCTTGAGGCATTTCTAAGGAGCTTGTAAAGAAGCTTGCCGGGCGAGCCTGCCTCTCACTCAGGCAAGGAGAGAGGCTGATGTTCAGCCGCGGGTAAGAGGGGCCTCTTACCCGCTTTCTTGTTTAGGATTCGCAGGGCTTATTAGAAGCGCACACCATCTTCGTCCCAAGACGCAGAATCTTCTATCGGTTGCGATCAGGGCGAGGTGTCTTAGGCTGCCAGCCTGGAAAGAGCAGAGATTCAGGAAGCCTCACTTTTTCGGTGCTTCAAAACGGTATCCTGCACCGCGCACCGTTCGCAGATAGCGAGGTTCCTCGGGGTCAACTTCAATCTTGGCCCGCAGCTTTCTTACGTACACGTCTACAGAGCGTGGGCTCACGAAGGCGGTATCTTTCCAGACCGCATCAAGAATCTGGTCACGGCTAAAAACGCGACCGGCGTGGCGGGCAAGGTAATGCAACAATCGAAATTCCGTGGCCGTGGCGGTGATTACCGCGCCGCGCACGGTGAGCACCATGGCCAGAGCATCAATTTCCAGATCGCCTGCGCGGATCACCGTGGGAGACGGAGGCGCTTCACAGCGCCGCAAGACCGCCTTGACACGCGCTACCAGCTCACGCGGACTGAATGGCTTGGTGATGTAGTCGTCGGCGCCGATTTCCAGGCCCCGTATGCGGTCGGCTTCGCTGGTTCGTGCCGTCATAAAAACAATGGGCGTACCGCGCAGCGTTTCTCCTGATTGACGTATCTGACGGCAGAGCTCGATTCCATCTCCGCCGGGAACCATGATATCCAGCAGCAGCAAAGCAGGGCGTTCCTTGAGTGCGTCTGCCAGCACGGCATGCGTGGTGGCGTAAACTCGCGCGCGATATCCAGCAGCCTCAAGATGGTGGCGCACAAGGCGCGAAATGTCTGCATCGTCTTCAACGACAAAAATCTTTTGCCTGTCGTTGACTGCTGTTGCGATTTCTTCCGCTGCCGGTTGTTCTACACGTGGAAGCGTTCTATTCAGGCCACCCATACAACATCAAGCGTACAAGGCCAATGTTAATGGAGTGTGAAAACTGGCCAGGAATGCATCATGCTGGCCACTATCCTGTGGCGGCTCGATGGGTGGCCAGCATTGGATGTCCGTTATTGGTCTTTGTCTGTTGCGCCAAGTGGAACAAGAATTAACTTCGGCCTGGCTGATACCTGCCGCTGCTGCAGAACGCTGGCAGGAGTGCAAGTAGTCATGCCTGCCGGCACAGGCGCCTGGCCATCCTGGCGGCGGAAGAAATAGCTGCGCATGGTGAAGCACGTGTTGCGCTTGGCCGGGTCGATCAATTTGCGGGATCTCGCATCATCCAATTGCCGGTGCTGCACTGCGGGTAATTTCAGAATGCGAAAATCCTGGGACACATTTAGTGATTGCTGTTGTGGAGCAGCAGTCGCCACAAATAAGAAAATACTTAGAGGCCACATAAGGAGTCCTCCTGGCGGGAATTATAGTCCCTTCGCGTTAGAACAGCTTCAAAATCCAAAGTGGGAAGTTTGTTGATTGGCAGTAAGGAAATGGCGACGGAGCGATTTGCAACTTATCAACCTCAGGCGTAGGCTTATGGGGTTCAACAGGCGCGCATGACAGCTAAGAATATTGTCCTTCGTTCAAAATCAGTAATCGAATGATCGCCCGTTAGCTAGCGCCTGTATTCCAGTAAAGAAGGATCGCATGAAGAATATTTATGTAGGCAATCTGGATTTTAACGTCAGTGAAGATGAGCTTCGGCAGGCTTTTGCAGCTTACGGGCAGGTCGAAAACGTCACTGTTTTGAAAGACCGCGATACCGGTCAGCCGCGCGGTTTTGGATTTGTAGAAATGGCAAATGATGAAGAAGCCGAAAAAGCGATCAGCGCGATGAACGGATATCAACTGGGATCGCGCGCGTTGAACGTGAATGAAGCACGACCCAAAACCGGAGGCGGTGGCGGCGGCTTCAGTCGTGGTGGTGGCGGCGGATTTGGCCGCGGCGGCGGCGGCGGTGGAGGTTACGGCCGTGGTGGTGGCGGTGGAGGAAGAGGCGGCAATCGCGGCGGAGGTGGTGGCGGAGGCCGCAGATATTAAAAATCGAGCAATGCAAAAGACGCAGGCTTCATGCCTGCGTCTTGAACTTTTGCTGCTCAGCTATACAAATTCCACAACCGGCTTGTGCGGAATAATGCCGGCCTGGTAGCCCATGTCCAGAAGCTTCACTACCGCACGTTTCCCGTCTTCACCGTAATCCAGCGTCCGATCATTCACGTACATGCCCACAAAGCGGTCTGCCATCTGCGTATCAAGGTCGCGCGCAAACTGCATAGCGTAGGCCAGGGCGGGTTCGCGGTGATCCAGCGCAAACTGAATACTGTCTCGCAATGCGCGCGTAACCTGTGCAATTAACTCAGGCCCAAGCTCGCGGCGAATCGCGTTGCCGCCCAGCGGCAGCGGAAGCCCGGTTTGTTCATGCCACCATTTTCCCAGATCAAGAATGCGTTTCAGCCCTGACCGCTCATACGTGAGCTGCCCTTCATGGATGATCAAGCCTGCTTCATACTTGCCGGCTAAAACTTCAGGAATGATACGATCAAACGGCACTACAGCGGTTTCAATTTTTGGCGCAAACAATTTCAGCGCAAGATAAGCCGTTGTCATGGTGCCTGGGACAGCAATCTTCATGCCCTTGAGTTCTTCCAGGCCGACCATGCGCGGAGAAATCACCATGGGACCGTATTGTTCGCCCACGCTTCCGCCGCACGGCATCAGCGCGTATTTATCCTGGACATATGGATACG
Organism: Candidatus Angelobacter sp.; assembly: GCA_036496525.1. GTDB lineage: Bacteria > Acidobacteriota > Terriglobia > Terriglobales > Acidobacteriaceae > Angelobacter. Next base: position 28,743 of record DASXKZ010000149.1, on the reverse strand, counting down.
CGTGGAAGGAGATCGCGCTCACGTCATAAAAGCCTTCCATGGCTTTGCGATTCAGGGTCTCGATGTCCGTAAGCGTGTGAGAAAACTTCAGGCCCGGCACGCGGACTTTATTTGTGGCCAGCGCATAGAACATGAAAGCGTCGTCAGAGTCAGGGCTATGAGCGACGGTAATTTCGCGAACTGCGGAAGAAACAGACGAAGATGACATATTTGAAATCCTACAACAGTCTGGACGTTCATGCTGCGACGGAAGAATCTATTGGTCGTGGTAAAAAATGATCGTGTAAGAATTTTCACATCAACCTGGATCAGGCGTTCAGAATCGTAACCAGGTTAAGCGTTTTCTACAGGTTCCTGCTCTGGCGTTACTTCCAGCACTGGGCTCGGTGGAGTGATGTGTGGCCGCTGCAAATGCCAGCGCAAGCGCCAAACCATGGCGCCCACCGCCGCCACAATGGCCACGATGGAAAGCGCTAAAAGTACGTACAGGGCCTTCATCAGCATTTGCGGCTAGGATACCAGAGCTGCACGCCGGTCGACGGCAGAAAAAGCTCCTAGACGCCTACTGGGAAAGGCTTAGTATGCGGCTCCCGCGCGGCCCCGCTGCGGCGCTCAAACCGACCTTGCAGCAATGACATCAATCCTGTGTACCAGTATCCCAGCACAAAAAGCAGCAGGAACGGGATCGTCCAGTAGTTGCCGCTGGTAAAGGCATAAGCGCACATAAGAATAAAGTACGTTCCTACCAACAGCTCCAGCCATGGAACAATGCCCAACCGGCGGCGATATTTCTGTCCCTGGGCCTTGTCGGCTTTCGACTGCACAGCGTATTTGGGTGTTCGCTTAAACGATGACTTGATGCCCAGCAGCGCTTCAATCACCGCGCGCGTATTTGTCAACGTAAGGCCGATTCCCAACGCCATCAGGAATGGCAGGAACAGGAAGGTGCGCGGCCAGCGTCGCGGAAAGAGTTCTTTCTGTGAGACCAGGTAAAAGCTGGAAATGGAAAATGTGGATGCCAGAAACAGCGGCAAATCGATTACCAGCATCTGGAACCAGCCGCCAAACGACCGGATAATCATGGCCGGCATGAGCAGCGTGGAGAGCACAATCATCAGCGGATAGCTCAGGTTCGCGCTCAGGTGATAAAACGCTTCTACCTTTACCCGGAACGGAGCTTTGCTCTTGAATACCTTGGGCAGAATTTTCTTGCCTGTCTGGATCAAGCCTTTGGCCCAGCGTGCCTGCTGCGTTTTGAACGCGGTCATTTCAATGGGCAGCTCTGCCGGACATTCCACGTCTTGCAAGTATTTGAACTTCCATCCCGCCAGCTGTGAGCGATAAGAAAGATCAGTGTCTTCAGTCAGCGTGTCATGTTCCCAGCCACCCGCGTCCGCGATGGCCTGCCTGCGCCACATGCCTGCAGTGCCGTTAAAGTTGAAAAACACCTGGCTGCGCGACCGTCCGCCGTGCTCCAGCACAAAATGACCGTCCAGCAGAATGGCCTCGACTTCAGTTAGGAAGGAGTAATTGCGATTGAGATGCGTCCAACGCGTCTGCACCATGCCGATCTTGGGATCAGTAAAGTGATGTACCACGCGCATCAGCCAGTCTTCCGGAGGAACAAAGTCAGCGTCAAAGATCGCGACGAACTCGCCTTTGGCTGTCAACAGTCCGTTTTGCAGCGCTCCGGCTTTGAACCCTTCTCGGTTGGTGCGGTGAATATAAGTGATGGGATGGCCCAGCGTGGCATATCGATCCACCACGGCTTGAGCCACCGTTACCGTCTCATCGGTGGAATCGTCCAGCACCTGGATATCGAGCTTGTCCTTGGGATAGTCAATCTTGCAGATGGATTCCACCAGTCGGTCCACCACGAACTGCTCGTTGTAAATCGGAAGCTGGATGGTCACGCGAGGAAGCTCCGCGAACTTCGTCGGTGGATCGGTCGTCCGGTTCTTGCGGTTGCGGTAATACATATACACCAGCGCGTACCTGTGCATGCCGTAACCCGCCAGGATCACCATCACAATGAAGTAAGGAATGAGCAGCGCCAGATCAAAGCCATTGGGCGAATAGAGACCTTTAAAGGTCCTATCCATAAACTGGCTCTTGAAATAATGGACGATTCCCCTCTGCGAATTGACAAGGAGAAACATCACCAAACCGGCGCAGAAGCTCAACGTATACACCCCATAGGAACTAAGAATCATATATTCTAACCCAAATTTGCTTTTGATCATCGAGGAGCACTACCCCCTCCCGCGTCATCCAGTGTCATCCCATTTTGGCGTGGCTTTAACCTGTGATCGGGATTTGCAGATCCCTCGTCGGGATCGGCTTCATTACCATTCGCCCGACATCATCTCTTCCCAATCCGCGTTCATCCGCGTCGATCCGCGGTAAATTTTTATTTTCCTCTGCGCCCTCCGCGTTCTCTGCGGTGAAAGATTTTTGGTAATCCTTCAACCCCGGAATGTCCCGCGTGAATATCGGCCCGGGAGTCTCCACACCCGCCTCGTCCTGAATCGCGCCCTGCTCTTCCACCGTGTCCGTCACCAGGTCGTCGTCCGCAGCCTTTCCAAAAGTCGTCTGTCCCACGTTCGTCATCGCCAGCTGCATCGAGTAGAGCAACAGTCCGGCCTTCTTCGTTGAGATCGTGTCGTCAATCAGCGCTTTCTGTATTCTCATCAGCCCAACCTGGATTGAATTAGCGTCCTCAGCCGCCGGCAACTGCAACGCCAGCGCCCGTGCCTCCATCATCTGCCTGTGCGCGTAGCAATAAATATGGTTTCGCATCTGCGGCGATCCGCAGCTTGTTCCGTCCTGCCTCACCCACCGGCAGCGCGGAGCATCGTTTGCCCGCCGCAACCCCTGCTGCAACTTCTCATCAAAGGCCCGCTTCCGCTTCCGGTCTTCGGCGTCCATCTCCTGAGTGAGCCACGGGTTCTGCTCCATCAGGCTCCTGAGCGCGCTGTAGCCCTCGGCCACTCGCTTCACCAGCGTTGACGCTTCTTGCCGAATCTGCTCCCTTACCAAATCCCGCCGCATAACTTCGTTGTTTTCATTGTCTGAAATCCTGTTTCCGTTCATCGCCCCAGTCGCCATGTCACACATCCTTTTCGCCCTCGGCTGTCGTCTTTCCGCTCGTTATCGGACCGTAGGCACTTCTCAAAATCCAATTTTGGCGGAAGTGACCAACTTTAGTACGGATTAGGCATGCGAATCAATTGCGAAAAGGGACATCGTACGAGATTTGTTGGTTAATCAAAAACCCGCGAGAATCTCTCACAAAAACCGAGATTCCAGCCAGTGCTCCCTGGGACAATGTACTGTCACCATGGTCAGGGCTCTGTAAAAATTACTCAATTGCACGGTTTATGCAAGACACCTCTATGCACGTGTGGCACAGCCCGGGGTCCCCGGCGAGCGCGGTTTTGGCTCGTTGGGGTGGAGTCGCCCTCGGCTGTGCGTCAAATGATTCGGCATGGCCGCAGCCTCGCCCTTCTTGCAAGGATTTGTTTGTGGACCGCAGGCGCCCTCGCCTGCGCGTAAGAATGCAGTGTTCCTTTGCCCTCGCAGACAATCAAAATGTCTTTGGTAATGAAGATTGCTTTGATTGCGAATCGGCCAAGCGCCGGAGTTGGAAACGCGCATTTTTGCGCCGTGGAAGGTTTCCTGAGTTGCTTAATCCAATATCTACGTCGGGGTTAACGATCCATCTCGCCCCCACGATATGCCATCCTGAAGCGAGCCACGCGGATTGCAGAAGTACTTCGATACCGTTTCCGCGAAGCTGAAGGATCGGCTCCGCTGCGCTTCAGGATGGCATCTTCATGAGAATAGAGATTAGTGACGATACAGCAATCTTGGAATCGCTTTTAAAGTGAATGCATTTTCAGGTTTCGTGCTCAACCGGTGGTTCTAGCATTTCTCCTGTCGCAACGACATGGAGATGTCTTTACGCCAGTCGCAGCATCTGGGCAACCGACCGGTTTGACTTTATAACTATGGAAAGTTATCTTGCCCTCGCGTTCGCCTTGGAGCGCGGCAACACCTTCTATCAACTCGTCAAAAATTTTGCGCTTTGCCATATTTGATTAAATCCCTGGCTTCTGTTTTTCAGATATTTAACTGCGTAAAATCTGCAACCGGAAACCCCAGTTGATTTACATACGTCCTTAGAGCCGCCATTTTTCCATAAAGGTCAAATTTCGCACAAAGATCACTAGCACGCCAGGCGTCGGTTTTGCTGTGGCATTGCCGCACAGGTTCGGGGCTACAACTCCGTGAGAAAGAATCTCCTGAATCGGGAACTTTACCGGTTCAAAAAGCTGCCCTTTTTTATACCTGCAATCTACGGAGTCTCCGGGTAAAAAGCGCAGTGTTCTCGACTGAGCGTCAGCGATACGAAGATGAATTTCACCGTTAGAATCTGTGGTTGGATTCAATGCCGCTATTTGCGCGTCCTCAAGCCAGACATTAATAACTGAATTTTTGACCGGCTTTCCTGTTTTGCCGTTGAGCAGGCGGATGATAAGGGTATCGCCCTCTGCTACTGAAGGCGGATGCTGTTGAGCTGCGCAGAGAAGGAAACACGCTATAAGGTTAAGGGAAGGTATCTCTTCATACGACAATTAAAGTCGGCACCAGCTCAATTCAAGAACAACTGCCTATACAACGTATCTCTTCTCTTCGGCACAAAACCCGCGTCGCGAATCATCCGGCGCAGCTCTTCCTCGGTAGTGCAGTTGGTGACGCCTGCCGAACGGACGACGTTTTCTTCAAGCATCACCGAGCCAACATCGTTGCCGCCAAAGCGCAGACCAAGCTGGCAGACTTTTAGTCCCTGTGTGACCCAGCTTGATTGCACGTTCTTGAAGTTGGAGAGATACAGCCGCGCAATGGCCAGCACTTTGAGATATTCCACCGCGGTGGCTTCTTCCCAGTGGCGTCCGCCCAGCGCGGTGTTGCCGGGCTGGAAGCTCCACGGGATAAACGCGGTAAAGCCGCCGGTTTCTTCCTGCAATTCATAAACGCGCTGGAAGTGGTTGATGCGATGTTCAAATGTCTCGCCCACGCCAAACATCATTGTGGCTGTAGTGCGCATGCCCAGCTTGTGCGCCGTGCGGTGGACATTAAGCCAATCGTCGGTCAGGCATTTCAGGCGCGCGATTTTGTAACGCACTTCGTCGTCCAGAATTTCCGCGCCGCCGCCGGGTATGGAGTCGAGACCAGCCGCGCGCAGGCGAATGATGGTTTCTTCAATGGAGAGCCCGCTGACATCGGCAAAGTGGATGATCTCTGAAGCGGAAAAGCAATGCAGATGAATCTGCGGGAAGCGCTGCTTGATGCTGCGCAGCATCTCCTCATACCACTCAATCTTCAAATCAGGATGCAGCCCTCCCTGCATGAGCACGCCGGTGCCGCCCAGCTCCACGGTCTCGCGGATTTTGTCATAGATCGTTTCCATCTCCAGCACGTAGCCCTTGGCGCGTCCGGGACCTTTCACCGGAGCATAAAAAGCGCAGAAGGTGCAGTATTCGGTGCAGAAGTTTGTGTAATTAATGTTTCGATCAATGATGTACGTGGCCACGCCTTCCGGATGCAGCTTGCGGCGAAGCGAATCGGCTTCCATGCCCAGGCCGATCAGGTCGTCCGAGCGGAAAAGGTCCAGCGCTTGTTGTTTTGTCAGGGACATTTGTTCCCTTATATTTTACCGGAAGCCATGATTTCAGCGCCATTTTGACGGCGTGTTAAATGTGTATATTCGGTATCGCTTGTGCCGCCGAGGGCAACCAACAAGACCCGAGCAATGAAGAGGAAACTGACAATGAAAGGCGCTAAAACAAAAAAGGAGTTGTTACCAAAACAACGCCAAGAACTGCTCATAGTATTGAAAGCCCGCTTTGAGAAAAACATGGACCGCCACAAAGGTCTTGAGTGGGCCAAGGTACAAGCCAAGCTGGGATCGAATGCTGAAAAATTGTGGTCACTCAATGAAATGGAAACAACGGGCGGCGAACCTGATGTTGTTGGCCATGATAAGAAGACGGGTGAATACGTTTTTTACGATTGTTCATCAGAGAGTCCTAAAGAGCGCAGAAGCGTTTGCTACGACCGTGAAGCGCTGGACTCCAGAAAAGAACACAAGCCGAAAAATAGCGCGATGGATATGGCAGCAGCCATGGGCATTGAGCTTTTGACGGAAGAACAATATCGAGAATTGCAGACGCTTGGAAATTTCGATACGAAAACGTCGAGTTGGGTGAAGGCTCCGGCTGATATGAGAAAACTCGGTGGCGCGCTTTTTGGTGATCGCCGCTTCGGTCGTGTCTTCATGTATCACAACGGTGCGGAATCTTATTATGCAGGCAGAGGTTTTCGTGGATCACTCAGGGTCTAGCATGTTGCTAAAAAAAGATCTTCATAGGCACTCGTGCTGAAGAAAACTTTTATGCCGAAAAGCGACGGCATTATCGGCGTATCGGACCACGGCGGCTGGGCGGTGTTCGTCACGGTCGCGGGCGACGGTACGCTTCTCGACCGTCGCCGCGTCGACCTTGTGGACGGTAACCTGCCGAAGATTCCGCACCACAGTGAAGCGCAGAGGCTTCCGCTTGATGAGGCAGTTGCGCTGGTGGAGCGCGTGCGGTTGTCGGCGGAACGGCACGCAAGGCTCGTCCTTGAGGCTGTCGAGAAGACCTTGCCCGGACGCATTGTTGGCGTCGCGCTTCGACAATGCCCGGAACTGCCGCCAACCATTGCCGAGCGGATCAAGGATTATCGGGCGCAGAACGTGGCCGACTGGGTAATGTACCGCAAGGCGGTGGCCGCCGCAGCCGAGGCGCGTGGTTGGCGTGTCCACTGGTATGACGCGAAGAAAGTGTTTAATGCAGCGAGCAAAGCGCTGCGCATCCAGGATATTGAAGCCCACTTCCTCAAGCTAAGAAAATCCATCGGGCCGCCCTGGGGCCAAGACCACAAGCTTGCAATGGCAGCGGCAATTGTCGCTGCCAGAGCGCTCTAGGAGATGCGGATGGAATGTTTTTTACGGGCAACCAGCGCCCAGACACCTGAGGCGGTCTCACCGCAAGCGCCTGGTCACTGCTGCGAAGCAAAGGCGATGTGTACCAGATTCAAATCAGCGCCTTGGCATTGTTCACCCAACTGAAGATCCACAATGCCAAAGACGCGTAAGCTTCAACGCTATGTTGACTCCCGCAGGTACTGGATTCCCGCATTCAGCGCGTCCAGACCTGCCGACTGCGCGGTTGGCTGGAACCTGGGATCGGTCTTTTCCACTTCGCTTTCATTCGTTCCGATCCTGGTATCAGTCCTGTTGTTCCACTGGAAGGTTACGTCGCCGGCCTCATTGCGGGTTGACACCACCGCCGCAGCGCTATGAGTGATATAGGTCCTTGGATTCAACCCTATCTTAGTCATTGCGTAGTCCAGGTACCGCATCATCACGCCTTTGCCGGTGGCCATATCGGCGGCAAAACCAGTTCCAAACGCACCGTTGAGCGGCGCCTCATGAAGCACAGTTGAGGGGTCGAACAGCCAACTGATCCCGCTTGCTCCCCACAGGGCCATTTTCATTGCGTTCTCTGGAAAAGTGGGGTCCTGCTCTTTGATGATGTCAACCGTTCCGAGCTGCTGCCGTATGTCCACCACTGCCGCCAGGCCGCCCAAAAACAGTCCCTGATCGCCTGTCCACAGCTGGCCATCAAAGAAAGGAGGGTTGCCTTGGTTGTAGCGGGCATTCGCCGGATCGATCGCGCGTTCATAGATGACCAATAGTCTGGCGGCGCCACTCGGTTCCAGGCAGCGAAAGAGTCCTTGCTGTTTGCCGGGAAGCGGACATTGTTTTTGCTTCATCAGGTAATTGACGAACCAGTTCCTGAACCAGAGATACTGAGCGGCGGCTGCCTGCAAAACGTCGTTATCATTCGTGCTTCGGTAGAGACGCGCAGAAAGCACAAGGTATAACCCGTTGGTGACCGTGTTCTGGATCCCACCGTCCGCAGGAGGATGGTTCCAACAGCCGCCTGCGACCGGGCCTTTCTGCGGAGGCTGAACAGAGTCATTTACTTTTTTTGAATAGCCGCCGAGCGCGCTCCAGCACTTGCGGGCAACTTCCAGGCAATCCTCTTTACTTATTCTGGGATTCGAGCCTGCAAAGATTGCAGCGAAGTTCTGATGAATCTTTGTGAATGTAATGCCCCACCATCCGTAATCGTCCCACCAAACATCGGGGCTCTCCTTACCCGGCTGGTTCTGGTCCTTGTAGACAACTCCAAAATAATCGTAGCTGTCCTGGATCATGTTCTGCACAGTTTTGCGCCGGTCTGAAAGGCCCCAATGTTTTGAGCCTTCGATGATGAAATCGACGCAGGTGTCAAGTGTGTTGGCGGTGTGCCAGAAGTCCTTACGGATAAATACCGGCCAGGAAACCGCATAAAGGCGGTCGAAAACGTTCTCTACTACCTCCTTGTAACTCAGAACGTCTTCATAAGTTGCAACATGTTGGTGACTCACGACGAACTCCTTTCGCAGGAGCTGATACGAAACCACCGATTACACACGCCTCCGAAACTCCAAGACCACTGCTTCTCAAGCGAGTTAAGACATGCCGCCTGAGCGGCATACTTACTTTGGATTGAAAGCGGAATTGAAGCGGGAAGCGCGCAGCGGCGCGCAGGCTTGACCTTACCAGCGGATATATCAAGCTCGGATCGGCAGTTGTGAATCATGCAGTCTTTCATATTTCAGGGAACCTGCAAACGCTCCGGCTATTTCAACAGTATAAAGATAGGTTTGTGGGAAATTTGTGTGCTGCTGTATTTATTTTGCGCTGCTCGGGTTTTGCGCTGCCGAGTGGAAGATTTTTTTCTCCGCACTTAAGAGAGGAGAGCAGCGGCCCCTTGTCGCAACTAACAGTTGCATTACGCGTTGGGCTCGTAACAAGTATTTGCTCCGTAGAAAAAAGTGGGAGCAGAAACGTCTCAAAGGTCCTATGGGAAAGATGAGATTGAGAAACGGCTGTGGCCGTTGCAGGGTCCATGGCATTTCCGCAGGCGTCTTGATTGAGAATCTCAAGCTGGGGACTTGTACAAAACAGGTGAAGCTCACCTTCATAGCCAGAGAACGCAACTGATTATTTCGGTGTAAATTCATCATCGGTCAACAATTGGTTGAACCGCACCTTGGTGAAATGAAAATTGGCTTGGTAAGCACTGAAGTAGATGGAGAACGGAATTTTAACTGCGTCGACCTGCCGGTAATCGTCAAACTGGAATTTGTAAAAGTCCGATTGCTCTGAAAAATTCGGCAGGCGACGGCTTCTTGCCTGGATCCGCCAGATCTTAAGGAGCCCGCTCTCTGCATCGAAGTACAAGGTGTCGAGACGTTGATAGCCAAATTCATCCGGCCCGGTCGCATGTAAGACGCAATATCCGGGAGAGGCCGTCAAATCACTGTCGGCGGTGAAGCTGGAATAGAGGTTGCCGGACCGGGCAATCATCAAAGGATCGGCGACAACGCGGTTCATCATGTTTTGCGGATAATCGTTGTAAGGATATTTTGGCGCGAAGACTCCGCCGCAATGGCGGTACTCTATCCTCGTTGTGCGACACTCGGCCCTTGTAGTCACTCCATGCTTGCCCATCAAACATAAAGGTTGAACTGGAAAACCTATACATCCCTGGAATCCCAAATGGTGGTGACATCTGTTTGACCTGCACCTTATTGGGCGCTTTCCACTTAAATTTCCATCTGTTATGGTCCAGGGAAGTGGGTTTGAAGGTGGCCGGTCGGGTCTCCTCCGCTTCGATTTCGCTCGTTTGTATCCCCTGGATAGCAGTTTTCCCGCCGAGCGCAGTCACATAGTGCTGCAAGACAACTTCCGGAGACGAGCACTCCATTGCGGAGGGATTGCTCTGGGCGGCAGCAGGACTGGCGATTACGATCAGCCAGAGAAATACATGTCGCCTGCCACAGAAAGTAAGAGTTTTTTCGCCAACGTTCATTGCTGGAGCGTAGTAGCGATTAACTTGTTGGACAAGCGGCAAGGCCTGTCAGCTCTGGTCTGTCGTAGAATGTCGTCCTGCGCATCGGTGACTGGGATGAGCCCGAGCTAAACTTGGTGCGCGAGTTGGAGTTACGCATGAAAAAGCCAGTCCCGGCGGAATCTGCCTCTGCATTCATCGACGCGAAGATCAAAGAACTTGGCGACTGGCGCGGGAAAACGCTGGCGAAGGTGCGCGAAATCATCCACCAGGCAGACCCTGAGATTGTGGAAGAGGTGAAGTGGGCTAAAGCAACGAATCCCGGAACACCTGTCTTTTCCCACGGCGGAATCGTCTGCACGGCAGAGACGTACAAGAACGTCGTCAAGATGACATTTGCCAAGGGAGCCGCGTTGAAGGACCCTTCAGGTCTCTTCAACTCCAGCCTTGAAGGGAATGTCAGGCGCGCCATTGATATCCACGAAGGCGAAAAGATCGATGAGGCGGCCTTGAAGGACCTCATCCGCGCTGCAGTGGCGCTCAATTTCAAGGGACAAAGTAAACCCAAGCCTAAGGCGAAGTCCAAATCCAAGCCGAACGTCCGCCGTGCGAGCAGCAAGCGGGACGGCTAAGCCGTGCGCGTTTTCGGCTCTTTTACGTCGGGAATCACTGGCTTGCCTTGACGTTTGCGTTTCCACGTCCAGTAGAGCGCTAGAATCCCGCCGATTACGCTAAGAGAAACCACGATCCACAGCATGGGACGGTAATAATGGTGGAAGAATCCGAAGATCTGTTCGCTGTACATTGATCCCAGCCACGCCAGCAGCCCATACCGGATGGCGCGCGCCAGCCCCACGGCCGCAAAGAAGCTTCTCCTGGGATATTTCAGCGCGCCGGCCACAATCAGGAATGGCGAGTAAGGCACCGGCGGTGGCAGCAGCGCCGGGACGAAAAGGCTCCAAAAACCATATCTCTTAAAGAGCTTATGGATTCTCTCAGCTTTCTTCTGGGGAAGTTTATCTTCCAGGGCGTGTTCGCCGCCTTTAACGCCCAGTCCATAGGTCACATAAGCGCCCACGATCCCGCCGATGGTCGCCATGACGGCATAATAAGGCCACCAGCTTCTCTGGTGCGCGGAAAGCACAATCGTGAGCGCGTCCATGCTCCCGGGCATGGGGACAACCGAATTATCGGCCAACCCAAGCAGGATGAGCCCAAGACCACCCAGGCGTTCCAGCCATGACCCTATTGAGAGAAAAATGACAAATGGCACAAGTCATTGGATGCCAAATTCAGAGCACCGTTCCGATTGAGAGTTGTAAAGCCGGTAAAATTCCTGCCAATTCGGGGCAGGTCTCACCCAACCAGACGGTAACCCCGCCTGGGAAATTGACTTAAAACTTCTCTGGAACATACTTGTGCGGAAAGTCCGGGTCCTTGTATCCATCAGCCTTTTGCCGCTTGGGCAGTTTTATTTTCTCGCGTGGAAGTTCCTCGTAGGGTATCTGGCTGAGCAGGTGGGTAATGATGTTCAGACGCACGCGCCTTTTGTCATCGGCGTTCGCCACATACCATGGGGCGAAATGCGTGTCTGTGGCGGCAAACATTTCATCGCGGGCCCTTGAATAGTCGTACCAGCGGCTATATGACTTCAAATCCATCGGCGATAGCTTCCAAAGCTTGCGGCCATCTTCAATGCGCGATTCCAGCCGGCGCGTCTGTTCCTCAGGGCTGACTTCCAGCCAGTATTTCAGCAAGATAATGCGAGAGTCTGTCATGGCCTTTTCCACCAGTGGGGTCGCCTGCAGAAATCTCTGAGCCTGCTCGTCAGTGCAAAAGCCCATCACCCGTTCCACCCCCGCGCGGTTATACCAGCTGCGGTCAAAGATCACGACTTCACCGGCTGCCGGAAAGTAGCGTATGTACCTCTGCAAATACATCTGACTCTTCTCGCGGTCAGTGGGCGCGGGCAAGGCCACCACGCGAAAAACACGCGGACTCACCCGTTCAGTAATTGCCTTGATCGTCCCGCCTTTCCCTGCGCCATCCCTCCCTTCAAAGACAATGCACACCCTGAGACGTTTTTCCACTACCCAGTGTTGCAGCTTCACCAGTTCAGCATGCACCCGCCCCAATTCTTTTTCATACTCTTTTCTCTTCAGCTTCTTGTGGAGATGAGCTCCCATCCCATGGCCGTTTGTTCCAGCTTCAATCTCCATCGTGTGCCCTTTGGATTTCATTACATTGCCTCCCTGGATCCGGTTTTCGTGTTCGTATCGAACCTTTTCTGCATGATCGTTACTTTCTGGTATCGTTCAATCGCGGTCTGCACGTTGAAAAACATCCGTTCCCGTCCCAGTGTCTGGCCGATTCTGGAGCGGGACACGGTGGTAAAGACAGAAGGATTGAGGGCCGCAAGCCACAGCCTGACGCCTTCGCGCTGCAGCTTTTCTTCCGCATCGGCCAGCATCTTGAGCGCCGTGTACTCAATATCAATGATGGAACTGCAATCGATCACCATGGTGGATGGCTTGGTTTGCTCAATCAACGGCCACAGCTTGTCGCCTACGCGCTGTGCGTTGGCAAAAAAAACGCGGCCCTCCACGCGCACGATCAACAATCCCGGCCAGGTTTCATCATCCGGGTGTTCGGATGAAAGCTGTCTGAATACGTGTGTACCGCGCTTGCGACCTATTGCGTACACCGCGGGACTGTAGGCTTGTTGGGCCAGCGCGAGCAGAGAGGTAATCACCGCTACCAGAATCCCGCGCAACGTGCCCAGAAGGGCCACCCCGGCAAAAGCTGCAATCGCCCAATAAAATTCTGTCTTCCTGATCCGGGCGATCTCGCGAAACTCCGCGGGCTTGATCAAGCCGGCTGAAGAGACAATGACGACTGCTGCGAGCGTGGCATTCGGCATCAACGCGATGAGCGGAGCAAGCAGCAGGAGCGTCGCTAGCGCAACCGCCGCCGTCACCAGTTCAGCCATCTGGCTATGAGCGCCGGCGCTGTGATTCACTGCCGTCTGCGTGGCTCCTCCACCGGCCGGCATGGAGCTGAACAAACCGCCTGCGACATTGGCTGCGCCCAGGGCAAGAAGTTCCTGGTTGGGAAAGGGACGCGCCTCGCCCGGCGTGGCAAAAGCACGTGCCGCTGCAATGCTTTCGGTAAAGCTCATCAGAGCAATGCCCGCTGCGCCTGCCCACATATCCCCGAACAGGCCGGCATTCGGCCAACTCCAATGCGGGAGTCCACGCGGGATGTTGCCGACCATCGAGACACCATAGTGTGATAACCCCAACAGGCCGGAAGCTGCAATGCCAAGCGCCACAGCAACTAACGGAGCCGGAGCCTTGGGGGCCCACCGTTCCAGAGCTATCATCAGCAAAAGCGTGACCACCGAAAATGCCAGAGTGATTCGCGAAGTCTGTGGCAGATGCTGGATGATGGCTGCGAAGTCGCGAAGAAATCCCGCCTTCACAATGTGCAGGCCGAAGAGTTTCGGCACCTGGTCCAGCACAATGACCAGTCCGATCCCCGCTTTGAAACCCGCCAGTACGGGATCCGAAATGAAATTGGCGATAAACCCAAGCCGCAGCAGCGAGGCTGCCACTAACATGGCGCCGACCATAACTGCCAGCGTTGCGCCGGCCGCCAGCAAGGCCCCGGGGTCGCCATTGGGTACGGCCCTGGCAAGATCAGCGGCAGTCAGAATGGCGATGGTGGTTGTGGTACTCACGCTGAGCGGTCTTGAGGTGCCCAGCAGCGCGTAAACCACCATCGGCACAAACGCCGTGTAGAGACCAACCTGAACAGGAAAGCCCGCGATGGTGGCAAAGGCCATGGCTTTGGGAATGACCACGGCAGCCGCCACCAGCCCGGCCATAATGTCCGCGCGCATCCATGGCTTCTGATAATCACGAAGCCACGTTATGGCAGGAATAAAGCCGGGTTCTGTTTTACTCATTCGTTTTCCAAATCAAAGGGCCTGCGCGTGAAGGCAAAGCCCGCAAAGCTCTGGGGATGTGCTTACCTTGCAAGTATTTTTGAGAAGGTAGATGGGAATAACTGACAGAACTTACAGCTTTGATTGGCCGATCAAGACTGTGGAGCAAGCCGGTGCTGCTCCAGAAACTGCAATTCTGGCGCTGGAGGAAGCACCCCGCACTCAGCTCCATAACGGAAAAAGAGCCGGAGGCCTTCAAGGTTTTCCTGGTCGAGGGAATAATCCACATTGTGCGTCAGGTAATCGGAAATCAGCTTGGCTGAAAGGCCTAGCTTGGGCGACCACGCGGCGGCGATTTCAGGAATATGCTGGAGCCCGTTATCGCGCGACTGCTGGAAAACCTGCGCGATGCTTGGCTCGCCGTTGCGGCCTGCAAGAGCTGCCTTACGCACCGCCCAGAAGGCAAAGACAAACGGCCGTCCGGTCCAGCGATTCCACTCCTCGGCCAGATCGTAAACAAAGTAGCCGTCGGTCCGTGCCTGGAGTGCAGGATCGCCAATGAGCAAAGCGGCGTCATGCCATTGCAGCATGGTTTTGAGGTCGGGCTTCTGCCGGATAAAACCGGGATCCGTGCCTACGAACTTTCTCAGGTAAATCTCGACCAGAGCGGCTGAAGTTCGGGATGAATCGTCTGTGGCCACGCTGCGGATCTTATCGATCGCAACCTTGCTTACCAGCAGGATTGACCGCACCTTATTCTTGGCCGCAATCGCCACGTCGGGCACAATTACCAAGTCGGGGATCACAGTGTAGGCCGCGACAGGAATGATGCCGATGTCCGCCGAGCCTTCCTTTAATTGTTCCGCGCAGAGCGATGGAATGGTGTAGCTGATATCGAAATGCTGTCGTAATCGGGCTGCCGTCTCTCCGTTTTCAAAGTCCCACATAAGCGGAGCAGTATTCAAGAAGCTGATGGCAGAGATGCGCAGTTGCATGGAACCATTCTAACAAGCGTCGCTTATCGACCATGCCTCTGCCGTTCCCTGCTTCGCCGCTTGCTATACTCCTTCGCGCTGGAAAGGACAGAAAGCTATGAAGCTGGAATGTGAATCAAGTCATCCCAAAATCGACAAAGGAATGACATTTAGCGATGCAAAAACTCTCAACAAGGCGGACTTTGATGCGGCCATTGATGCTGCTGAAAGAGAAGCCATAGACAAGGCTTTTGACAATGCGCAATTCAGTCTTGCAGGCTATAAATGCAAACCGGATTGCGAAAGACGTTTTTCCGTCAATATAGGTCCCCGAACGGTACTCAAAGCTCAACCGCAAAAGATCAATGGTGCAACGCTGTACAAGGCGCTTGTCTTCATTGATTGGACGCTGGATATCGAGTGCAAACATCCAAACACGGAGGCGGAATTCATCACGGACGTCCTGAGTGAATCGATGATTCCAGTAAGACAATACCGTCACGTTTGCACATTGGGCCTTCTGGTCGCAATCTGTTTTGCGGTCCAATGCCGCAGAGAGGCCCCCGCTACGATCGAGGATTCTACCGGAGTGCGGCTCAGCATTGCCGACGAAAACACGCAGCCCGCACTGCGCGTCACAGTCCCTGGCCCTTCACCCGCGGAGCGCACCTTCGAGATTCTCTTTCCCGAGCACGTTACGGGCAGGCCGCCAGGTCGTGTTGCGGTGGAGCACCTGTATATGTTTCGTCCGGGCAGGTCAGGAGAGCAACCCGCGTGGCGGCAGACCGGCAATTCGCTGGAATACGAAAGAGATTTCGGCGGTGTCCATTTTCTTGCCCGCGCCACTTTGGAGGATGATGGCCTGAAGATCCACTATGAATTTGTGAATCGCTCCGCGCTGAATTACGAAATGATCTATGCGGTCACCGACCCAAGGATGACCGGAATCTTCCACGACGTCCGCCTTGAGCGAACCTACGTCCACCATAAAGAAGGTTTTGATTTGCTGGCTTCAGAAACGCCCGGCCGGCTCACCATGCCATTGAATCAATGGCTCCCTGCGCGTTACCTGGATTCCTTCACTCTGCCGGTACCTCCACAGCGGGTGGAACACCGCGAAGATGGCATCACGTTTTACAACAAGTCGCAAGCGGTCGATCAGCCGATGGTCGCCACGCTCTCCTCCGACGGCAAGTGGGTAGTGGCAAGCTTTACACGAACCACCGGCAATGTCTGGAGCAATCCTGAACTCACCTGCCAGCATGTGGATCCAGAGGCTCCGTTGGCGCCCAGTGAAACAGCTACTCTGGAAATGAAAATCCTCATTTTCCAGGGATCGCTTGAACAAGCCCTGCAAAAAGTTGTGGCCCAGCGCAACACCTTGAAATAAAGCGACAAAGCTACAGACTGGCAAGCTCATAGTCCATCATTGCAATGCTCCAAGGGTTGACATCCTTTTTAATATCCGTGTACAGTCCGCGAAGTTTCTGTCGGGAAGGCGCAAGGTCCTAATGTCCACCGCAAGAGCGGTAACCTCGAATTCAATTTACTGGCTGGCGCTTTCCCTTACGCCGGGCCTCGGCCCCACACGCGGACGCAAGCTGGTGGAGCGGTTTACCACCATACAAGATGTTTTTCATGCGTCGCTGACTGAGTTGGAAGCCCAGAATTTGCAGGCGCACTCAGCGCAGCACATTGCTCTGGGAAAATCGCTGGAGCTGGCGACGGACGAGATTGCGAAAGCCGCTGCCGGCGGTATTCAGATTATTTGCCGTGACGATGAAAGCTGGCCCCAGCGCCTGAGCGAAATTTACGATCCGCCACTGGTCCTTTATGTGCGCGGAAATATTGAAGCGCTGTCACGGCCGGGACTTGCAATCGTGGGCACACGCCACCCCACTCCTTACGGCATCGGTATGGCGGAACGTCTTAGTTGTGATCTCGCTTCTCGTGGCCTGGCGATCTTCAGCGGCATGGCGCGTGGTATCGACGCGGCTGGGCATCGCGGCGCCATCAAAGGCAAGGGCAAGACAGTTGCCGTTTTCGGCACTGGTGTCGACATAATTTACCCACGCGAGAATAAAAAGATTGCAGATGGAATTCTTGAGTGTGGCGGCGCGCTGATCAGCGAGTTTCCTTTAGAAAGCTTTGCCGCGCCGCAGAATTTTCCCATCCGCAACCGCGTTATCAGCGGTCTGGCTTTAGGTGTGCTCGTCGTCGAGGCCGGCGAGTACAGCGGCACACGGATTACTGCGCGTTGCGCGCTGGAACAGAGCCGCGAAATCTTTGCCGTGCCAGGCAATGTGATCTCCCGCAACTCCTGGGGGCCGAACACCCTGATCAAGCAGGGAGCCAAGCTAACTGCAACATGGGAAGACGTTTGGGAGGAATTGCCGGCCGAGGTAAAACACCAGCTTGAATCCGAATGGGCGCCGCAAGCATCAGACCAAGAGCCCACCAGCAACCTGTTTGGCAATGAATTGAGCCCGGCGGAAAAGAAGCTGCTGTCAATCCTGCGCCAGGACGAATCAACACACATTGATGTAATCATGGAAAAACTGGAGGGCCAAATTTCTTCGTCCGAGGTTTTTACCGCGCTGTTTGAGCTGGAGATGAGCGGAAAGGTGAAGCAGATGGCGGGGAAGAATTATGTAAAGAGCTTCTAGCCGCTCCTGGCTGCTAGCCGGAGCAACCCAGGACTGAATCCGCGATTTGATCGGAGATTGGATTGAAGGATTTCAAAGAACTCAAAGCCTGGCACAAGGCATACGACTTGTCGCTCGTCATTTATGAAGCGTCAAGAAGTTTTCCTCGCGAAGAGATGTATGGCCTGACAAGCCAGCTTCGGCGAGCAGTGGTTTCCATTGGTGCTAATATCGCCGAAGGATGCGGAAGGCGGTCTAATGGCGAATTGGTTCGGTTTCTGCAGATTGCGCGCGGGTCCGCTTCAGAGGTTGAGCACCATCTGTTACTTGCACGCGACTTAAAGTTTTTGCAAGCTGTTACGCATCAGGATATTGAGAAGAGACTGCAGGAAGTGCAGCGTATGTTAACGTCTCTGGTGAGTTCTATACAGGAAACACCTGGAGGCCGCGCAGCGGCGGCCAGAGCTGCGAAGAGTTAAAGCCAGGAGCCAGCAGCTAGTAGCTAGCAGCTTTTGGATTATGTTAGTTTCAGACAGGACTTAAGCAATTGCCAAAATCACTTGTCATTGTCGAATCGCCCACCAAGGCGAAGACCATCAATAAATATCTGGGCAAGGACTATGAAGTCGAAGCCTCGCTGGGTCACATCAAAGATCTGCCCAAGAGCCAACTCGGCGTGGACCTGGAAGGCGACTTCACCACCGAGTACGTGGTCATCCCGGGAAAAGAAAAAGTTGTGGCCAAGCTGAAGAAGCTGGCCAAAGGTGCGCTTGCCGTGTATCTGGCACCTGACCCGGACCGCGAGGGCGAAGCCATTGCCGCGCATCTGGAAGAAGAGCTGAGCGAAAACGGCGCCGGCAAGAAAAAGAAAAAAGGCGGGATTGAATTCTATCGCGTGACCTTTAATGAGATCACGAAGAAAGCGGTGCAGGAGGCATTCAAGCATCCGCGCGACATTGACCGCAACCTTGTTGACGCGCAGCAGACGCGCCGCGTGCTGGACCGCATTGTGGGTTATCAGGTCTCGCCGCTGCTGTGGGACAAAGTGCGTCGCGGACTTTCCGCCGGACGCGTACAGACCGTGGCGTTGCGTCTGATTGTGGAACGCGAACGCGAGGTCAAAGCGTTTGAGAAAAAAGAATACTGGACCATTGACGCACATCTTGCTGGCGGCAAGCCTCCGGCCTTCGATGCGCGCTTTATTGGCCGTGGGGACGAAAAAACCGAAGTCCCGAACGAGGAAGAGTCCAGGAAGATCACTAGCGCCCTGGAAAAAGCGCAGTGGTCGGTCCGCAACATTGAGAAAAAGGAGCGCCGCCGCAGCGCTGCTCCGCCGTTTACCACCAGCAAGCTGCAACAGGATGGATCGCGCAAGCTGCGCTTCAGCGTAAAGCGCGTAATGATGATCGCCCAACGGCTCTATGAAGGCATTGATCTGGGCAGCGACGAAGGCTCCGTCGGTCTCATTACTTATATGCGTACCGATTCAGTGCAGGTTTCTCCCGACGCGCTGACAGAAGTTCGAGGAATGATTGGCTCGACGTATGGAAATGACTTCCTGCCCGAGAAGCCGAACGAGTATAAATCGAGAAAAGCAGCGCAGGAAGCGCATGAGGCAATCCGGCCATCGTCCGTGGCGCGGCATCCTGATGAAATCAAGAAATATCTCCAGGAAGATGAATACAAAGTTTACAAGCTGATCTGGCAGCGCTTTGTGGCGTCGCAGATGAACCCTGCGATATTTGACCAGACCAGCATTGATATTGAAGCCAAAGCCGCAAGCGAATCTTTCACCTTCCGCGTAACCGGATCAGTGCTGAAGTTTGAAGGCTTCCTGAAAGTTTACGAGGAATCCAAAGACGCAAAGGACGAAGAAGACGAGGCGCTCAAGCATAAGCTGCCTGCGCTGGAAGTGGGTCAGAAGCTTACGCTGCGCGAGCTGAAGCCGGAACAGCATTTCACCGAGCCTCCGCCGCGCTTCAATGAAGCGTCGCTGGTAAAGGAATTGGAAGAGCGCGGAATCGGCCGGCCATCAACTTATTCGACGATTCTGTCGACCATCCAGGAGCGCCAGTACGTGCAAAAGATCGGCGGCAAGTTCATTCCTACGGAAACGGGACTCGTCGTGACCGATCTGCTGGTCAAGAACTTTGAAGAGATTTTCGATCCTGCATACACAGCGCGGCTTGAAGAAGAGCTGGACGAGATTGAAGAGGGCAAAGAGAAGTGGACTGACGCGCTGGGCGGCTTTTATAAAAAGTTTTCCAAGGACCTCCGCTACGCTGAAAAGCACATGGAAAACGTGAAGCGGATGGAGAAGCCCACAGACGAGAAGTGTGAGCGTTGCGGCTCTCCGCTGGTGCTCAAGTGGGGCAAGCACGGTTCGTTCTATGCTTGCAGCTCTTATAAAAAGGATGACCCGGAAAGCTGCACGTTTACTAAAGAGAACCCGGTCAACCTGCCAGAATTTGATACCGCAGAAATGCCGGAGACAGGCCAGGATGAATATTGCGAGAACTGCGGACGCGTGATGGTATTGAAGCGCGGGCGCTTTGGGCAATTCATGGCCTGCACCGGCTATCCGGATTGCAAGACTACGCGGCGGCTGGACCAGGGCAAGCGCGTGCCGGACGTTCCGCTGGAAGAACTTTGCCCCAAGTGCAACCGCAACCTTGTGCTTCGGCATGGACGCTATGGAGAGTTCATTTCGTGCAGCGGCTATCCGGACTGCAAATACATCAAGCAGAATTTCATCGGCGTAAAATGCCCGCAATGCGCGGATGGCGAGCTGGTGGAAAAGAAGGCGCGCCGCCGCGGCAACACATTCTATGGCTGCTCCAATTATCCCAACTGCGAGTTTACGTCGGCATACAAGCCGATGGCGGAAGCGTGCCCACAGTGCGGCAGCCCGTATCTACTGGAAAAGCATTTGAAGTCGGGATCGCTGCTCGTCTGTCCGAACAACAGCAAAAAGTCGGCGGATGAAGAAGAGCAGCCCAAGCCGAAAAAGCGCGGCAAGAAGGGTGCAGCGCCTGCGGCAGAAGCAGCGCCAGCAGCAGCGGTGAAGTGCGATTACTCGCGCTCCATTCCCACGCCTGAGTGGATGACGCAAGGCAAGAACGAAGATACACAGAGAGAAGCCGTTTAAATCGAGGGAGCAAGCAGAATGGCGAAACCGAAAGCAGAAGACGCAAAAATAATTCTCAAGCTATACGATCTCCGGAGAGAGCCGGTAATGCGGGCGGCGCGCAAGTTCATCGTCTCAGAGTTCTGGCCGCAGAATTACGATGAATTCAAGGCCGTGGTAACCGGGTACGGCACGGAGCCGAACGCCTGGTTTCGCCAGGTAATGACGTTCTGGAACATGGCCGCTGCTTTGGTTTTACGCGGGGCGGTGAACGAACAGCTATTTTTCGAAACCAACGGCGAGCCTTATTTCCTGTGGGCGAAGTTCGGCCACTACATTGCCCAGGCGAGAAAAGACCAGGTTGATCCTGAATTTCTCTCGCACCTGGAAAAGCTGACGTCGAAGCCGGCGGCGAAGAAACGGATCAAAGGCCTACAGGACCGGCTGGCGGCGCGCGTTGCAGCGGCGGCAGCCAAAGCCGGGAAGTAATAAATGTTTGAGTTGGACCAGTTTGTTACCGATTGCCGCGCTGCCCTGCAGGCAGATATGCCGCAAAAGGCGGTGCAGGAAGTAGTGCGACGCGCGGTATCCACGCCGGGAGATGTGCTCAAGGCAATCGGAGAGCCGAAGCGGGCAGAAATGCAAACGCTCTATCGCTCAGACGATCTCACCATCCTGAACGTGATCTGGGCGCCGTGGATGAACCTGTTGCCGCATAATCACCAGATGTGGGCCATCATCGGCCTCTACACAGGTCGCGAAGATAACATCTTTTGGCGTCGCGTACCGGGAAGCGACGGACTGGTGGAAGCTGCGGGGGCACGAGCGCTGCGTGAAAAAGAAGCTGAGCCACTGGGCCGCGATATTATCCACTCCGTAAGCAATCCACTTTCAAAATTGACCGGCGCGCTGCACGTCTACGGCGGCGATTTCTTTGGGGTCCCGCGCAGTGAGTGGGACGCAGAAACGCTGCAGGAGCAGCAATGCAGCGGCGAAAAAATGGCCCGCCGCTTTGAAGAAGCCAATGCGCTGCTGAAGGTAAATACTCCGCGGCTCGGCCAAAACTAAGAAATATATTCCTTTATATAAGGGTCTTGCACCTGGCCCAACTCGTGCGCGCTGCCTTCAAATACAGCTTTGCCTTCGCGCAGGATCATGAAACTGGTCCGGATATCCTGTGAAGGCATTCCATCAGAAGGTTTCATGTGCTTTGTGGCAGGATCAAAGTAATGGCTGGCCAGCGTGAACGCGTCCTGCAGGCGATGCGACACCATGAGTGCGCTGGTCTTGAAGACATCGCGCTGCTTCATAATCAACTCAATAATCGTGGTTGAGGTGATTGGGTCAAGGCCGCCCGTAGGCGAATCATAGAGCAGCACTTCAGGCTGGGTAATGATCGCCCGCGCAATGCCGACGCGGCGCCGCATTCCGCCGGAAAGCTCGGCTGGGAACTTGTCGATAGCGCCTTCCAGTTCCACAAAGCTCAACGACTCGCGAACACGCTTTTCCGTTTCTGCCCCAGGAAGGTGTTCTTCCATCAGGCGGAAGGCCACGTTATCGCGCACATTGAGCGAGTCAAAGAGCGCGCTTTCCTGGAAGACGATGCCCACTTTGCTGCGCAGATCGAACAGCTCTTCTTCCGTCATGGTGGTTACATCGTGCCCAAGGACATAGATGTGCCCGCTGTCCGGCTTTAGCAGGCCAAGGCAGAGCTTGAGGATCGTGCTTTTGCCTGAGCCGGCCACGCCCATGATCACCTTGGTTTCTCCACGCTTCAGCTCAAAAGAGACGCCGTTCAGCACAGCAATGTCCTCAAAGCCGATAGAAACGTCATCAAAAATAATTGCTTTGTGGATCGTATCAACGGCGCGGTCATCAAACAGCGGCATGGCATCGCTAGGAGGCATGGCGGGTCAGCTTAGAGTAATGAAGAGTTGAGTAAGGACAGCGTCCACGGCCAGAATAATCACGGATGCCCAAACGACGGCTTCAGTGGTAGATCGTCCCACGCCCTGAGTGCCGCCTTTGGTCGTCATACCGAAATAACAACCCACAGTGGCGATGATGAAGCCAAAGACCAGCGGCTTGGCCAGCCCGGTAATTACGTCGTTATAGTGCAGCGCCTGGTAAGCCGAATTCCAATACTGCGTGCTATCAAGCCCCAGCATGGAAAAGGAAATAATCCATCCTCCCACCAGTCCTACAAGATCGGAAATGATGGTGAGAAAAAACATCATGAAGACGGTGGCGATCACGCGCGGCGTCACCAGCTTCTTATAAGGATCGGTGCCGAGTGCGCGCATGGCGTCAATTTGTTCCGTTACCTTCATGGAGCCGAGTTCGCTGGCCATTCCGGAGGCATTACGCCCTGCCACCATCAGGCTGGTAAGCACCGGCCCCAGTTCCCGCACCATGGAAAATGACACCAGACGGCCGGTCAGCGAGAGGGAGCCAAACTGTTCCAGGGTCTTGGAAGTGTTCAACGCCAGCACAACCCCGGTAAACATACCAGTAAGCACCACAATAGGAAGAGAGCCCACGCCAATGAGGTCGGCTTGCTGGATGGTGTCCGCCATGTAAAGAGGCTTGCGGAACAGATTTCCGATCGAGCGGAGAGAAAGGTGAGTGTACTCCTGTACCGCGAGCACACCACGCTTTGCGTAATCGAACGGCGAGATCAGTTCCATCCAAGAGAAAATATAGCAGAGCGTTCGCCTGAGCCCAAATGTGCGGCCAGAAGGCAATTGTGGCTTGCAACAGTGTGGGCTACAATCTCAGCCCAACATGAGCACACCACCGCTTTCGGTCAGAAAAGTAATGCACAGTATTCTGTTCTCCAAGGGACGCATGGAAGCGCTCACAGACGGCATTTTTGCCATCGCCATGACGCTGCTGGTGCTGGAATTGAAAGTTCCCGACCTGCCGAAGTCTGCGAGCAGCAGCGAACTGCTGCACAAGATCGGCGAGGAAGGGGCGGTCTTCTTCAGCTTTTTGATCTCGTTTCTCTATTGCGGCCTGCTGTGGCGGATGCACCATATGGCGATGCATTTTGTCCGCCATCTTCAGACCGTGCTGGTGTGGTTGAACCTGCTATTTCTGATGTCGATTTCAACGATGCCGTTTTCGTGCGCGCTACTGGGGCATTTTCTGCGCAATCGAACGGCGCAGGAAATTTACTTTGCCAACATGTTTGTGGCGGCGGCCCTGCTGGCCGCGCAGTGGTTGCTGGCCAGCAAAAAGAAGCTAATCAATGAAGACGATCCCCGCGCCAGCTCACTGATGGGACAGCAGCTCATGTTTTTTCCGGTGGCGCTGGGTGCGGCCATGGTGGCCGCTTACTTTAATCCGCTCTCCGGCTCATACGCCTTTATTTTTACATTGCTGGCGCTGCGCCAGTGGCAGAGAAGATGGCATCGCAACCACGCAGTTAATCTTTCGAGCCCTTCTTCCTGATCTCAATATTGAGCCGCTTGATCTTCTGGTTAAGGGTAGAAAGCGGAATATGGAAGCGCTCGGCTGCGTCAGTCTGGTTCCAGCTGCATTTTTCCAGCATATTGACAATCAGGCGACGCTCGCAGTCTTCAACAATTTCAAACAGTGAAGCATCCGGCCGATGTTCAAACATCTTGCCTTCCGATCCTCGTCCAACAATGTGGTCAGGGATGAGTTCAATACCCACTGTAGGCCCGTTGCACAGCACCACGGCGCGTTCAATTACGTTTTCCAGCTCGCGGACATTGCCGGGCCAGGAATAGTCCATGAGTGGACGCAGCGCTTCCGGCGCGATGTTCATAATGGACTTGCCATTCTCGCGGGAAAATTTTTCCAGAAAATGCCCGACAAGCCGGGGGACGTCTTCACCGCGGCTGCGCAGCGGCGGCAGATCCACGGTGATTACATTCAGGCGATAGAACAGGTCTTCACGGAATTTGCCTTCCCGCACCAGCACCTGCAAGTCGATATTAGTGGCCGCGATTACGCGCACATCCACTTGCAACTCATGGATGCCTCCCAGGTGCATGAATTTGCGGTCCTGCAGGACGCGCAGAATCTTGGCCTGGGTTTCAATGCTCATGGTGCCAATTTCATCCAGGAAAATGGTGCCGCCGTCCGCCACTTCAAACAGGCCTTTCTTGGATGAAATGGCGCTGGTGAACGCCCCTTTTACGTGGCCGAACAGAGTTGATTCCAGCAGATCGGCGGGCATGGAGCCGGTGTTGACGGGAACAAACGGATGGTTTTTACGCGTTGAATTGGCGTGAATGGCCTTGGCGATGAGTTCCTTGCCTGTGCCGCTTTCGCCCTGGATCAGCACTGTGGAGCGGCTGGGAGCTACCTGCCCGACGAGGTCAAAGATCTTCAGCATTGAGTCAGACTTACCGACGATATGCTCAAAGTTGTAGCGCTCTTTCAGCGCGCGCTTGAGCTGCTCATTTTCTTCTTCCACGCGGCGGCGGGCCACAGCGGCGCGCACGTCAGCCAGCAGCTTTTCGTTGTCCCACGGCTTCTGGATGAAATTGGTTGCGCCCTTCTGCATGGCGCGTACGGCATTGTCCAGCGTGCCATAGGCGGTGATCATAATTACCGCCAGCTGAGAATCACGCGCGCGGATGTCAGCCAGAATTTCCAGGCCATTGCGATCAGGCAAAGCAAAGTCGAGCAGCACCAGATCAAAGGTATGCTCGCTCAGGCGGGCCAGTCCGTCTTCACCGGTTTCCGCCGATTCCACGCTGTAACCTTCAAACTCCAGCAAGGTCTCCAGCGACTCGCGAATGCCGGCTTCATCATCGATGATCAGAATTGAACCGGCGTTGGAGACGTGGGTCGGGGGACGAGTTAAGACCGCGGCTTCAGACATTGACTGCCTTTCTCATTGGGAATTCCAGTTGGAACGTAGTTCCCTGGCCAGGTTGGGAATCCACGCGAATCTTGCCTGCATGCTCTTGAATGATTCCGTAGGTGACTGACAGGCCAAGACCCGTGCCCCGCGACTGGCCTTCACGCGGAACGTTCTTGGTGGTAAAGAATGGGTCATAAATCTTGTTGATGTGCTCCGGCGCAATGCCGGCGCCGCTGTCACTGATATTGACCTGTACGCTATCGCCGTTGGTCGTGCTGATGTGCAACGTGCCGCCCTTGCCCGCCATGGCGTCTTTGGCGTTCAGGAACAGGTTCAGGAAGACCTGTTGCAGCTTGCCGGAATTACCATGGATCAGCGGAAGTCCGGCATAGAGGTTGGTTTGCACTTTCACGTGCGAAGTCCTGAGCTGGTGCTCCAACAGCGTAAGCGTTTCTGTGATGATCTTGTTCAGATCAATGGCGCTGAATTCCGTGGCGCCGGTGCGCGAGAAATTCAGCAGATTATTGACAATTTCCGAGGCGCGAAACGTCTGGCGCGTGATTTTTTCCAGCAGCGGGCCAAGCTTGGCATCGCCATTGATCTGCTTGGTGAGCATTTGCGCATAGCTGGAGATCACGGCCAGAGGCGTATTGACTTCATGGGCCACGCCGGCGGCCAGCAAGCCGATGGACGAAAGCTTTTCCGCTTGGCTAAGCTGCGATTCCAATTCCATACGCTCGGTGATGTCATCCACAATGATGAGGCGGCCAATCACGTTGAATTTTCTGGTGACCAGCGGCGCAATCGCCACATTGGCAATGCGGACGTCGCCAGCGCGCGTGTGCAGACGGAACTTGTACAGGTTATGAATGCCCGGATTCTGGCGTACACGGTAAAACTCTTCCATGAACTCGGCAGGGAAGACCTCACTCAGCCGCTCATTGAGCACCAGCGAACGCGGCATGGCATACATCACTTCCATCTGGGAGTTCCATGACTCGATGCGGTCTTCCAGGTCCACCGCCAGCACGCCAACGCTGATGGATTCCACAATGTTTTCGTTGAAATCCTTTAGGCGCTCGTACTCGGTGACTTTCTGTTCCAGTGATGCATACAGCCGCGCGTTCTGGATGGCGATCCCCATGTAACCGGCCAGCGTCTCCAGCAGCTCAACATCTTCACTCGAAAGGAAGTCACCCGCCATGGTCTTGCCCAGGCCCATCACCGCGATGGTGCGGCCCTGCACGGTGCAGGGGATGTAATAATTCAGGTTCAACTTGGCAATGGTTTCCCGCGCTGTCACGCTTTCCTGCAGGGCTTTTCGTGTGTTGTCAAAGAAGATGTGCCCGGCATACTGCTCCGGACGCTCCACCACCAGGAAGCTGAGATCGAGCGAGCCGGAGTAGCTGATGCCGAAAGACTTTTCCATCACGAAATCGTTGGCTTCAATGTCGGTTGCCAGGAAGATGGCAATACGATCGACCAGCAGCGTGCGTGAGAGCCGGTCAATCACCGACGTCAGCATGGCGTGTAAATCGGTTTCAGAGCTGAGCTCACGGCCAAACTCAATTAGCGTGCGGCGATAGTCATAGCGCTTGCGGTAGAAGAAGCGGTCAACGCGGACTTGAATCCAGTTCTTGAGTGGCTCGAATACCAGCGCAGTAATCAGGATGATCGCAATCAAGCCGATGGTGCCGATGTTGTATTTGGTGGTGACCGATCCGGCCAGTATGCCAATGCCTACAAAATAAGCTCCTACAATCGTCGCCGTCGCCACGGTGTAAGCAACGCCGCGCTTGAAGATGATGTCCACGTCCATCAGCCGGTAGCGAACGATGGCGTAACCCCAGGTCACAGGTAGGAACACCAGAGAAAGCACGGAGACCTTCATGGCGAAGGTGGGCAGCGCTCCCGCCAGGTAGGGAAGAACATAAAACAGCGTGTAAGGGCCAATCGCCAGAACGGTGCCGCGTGAGATCCACTTGAGCTGTTGCTGTTGCAGAGGAGTCCCGGCTTTGCGGTAGCTGCGCCACAGGACCACTGCCGCCATCAGGAAGTAGAGTGTGACATACGACATCTGCAGGCGCTCAATATTCCAGCGAAGTGATTCCGTGGCCCTGAATTGCGTAAAGGTCACAATCCGCCAGCCCAGCAGCAACAAACCGGGCAGATACACCAGAGAGATGAGCAAGCGCGACCCTGCCGGTCCAAGGCGCTTGCTTTCACTGTGCTCTTCCGGGAAGGTGAGCGCAAAGTGCAGGAACAATGCAGCCTGCAGCAGCTCGGCGACAATGTTGCCCCAGAAGATAATCGAGTCAAACGCGTTGAATTTGCCGGTGCTATGGAACGAGTACAAAACGAACGACACCAGGCAGAAAATATAAAAGTGCGTGGATTTAGGGGCGGTCCAGCGACGGAAGAGAACGTAAAGGCCGATCAAGAGATAGATCAGTGCGATCAGGCGAAGTCCCTGCTTCATGGAATTGTCCGCAGGAACAGGAATCACCGACGTGACTTCTATATTGACGCCTTGGCGATCCAGGAGGTATGTGGCCCGCGAATACACACCGGAGCGCTCGAGATAATGCTCTTTTTCGGCGCTGCTCTTGATGGTTTGGTCCTTCGGCAGGTTGTTGATTCGCAGCAGCCGGTCGCCAACTTTGATGCCGGCCTTTTCTCCAGGACCATTGGGAGCCACGCCCTTAGCCACCAGAACGCCTGCTTGCTCTTTCCACCACACCCCATCGGTAGAAATGACGATTTGGCTTTCTTTTTGCCAATTGATGTAGGCAAAGACGACCGTGGCGGCCGTGAGGAGAGCCAAAATAATGGTGGTGAATCGGACTATGGAATCTTTGCGCATCCGCTGGTTCCCATATCTGCCCGTATCCAGCCTGGTGGTTATACCAAGCGGGGCTGGCCTAGGTTGAAGCAACTGGGATGCCATATAGTTTTCCGACGTGGGCAATAAGTTTTGTGTTTGCCTAGACTTACAAAATTATAAATACCTTATTCCTGAAAAGCTACTGAAATTGGTATTTTGCTGTGGCTTTTTGTATTTCCAGTTTTTGGGAGAAATTCGGCAGGCATATGCCGAAAGAAGCTAAAGAAATTGCGGAGCTTTCCTGAAAGAACCGCGCAATTAGAAGTGACAGAGCAGATAACATCCTATTTGAATGCCCGAAATGGAAAAGCATTTGG
>DASXKZ010000148.1:0-2956 GCA_036496525.1 Candidatus Angelobacter sp. | reverse complement strand
AAGTGGAGATGGGAACCCTCGACACACGACACCAAGGAACCCGTTGAAGTAAAGTTCGAGCCCCAGCAGCAATAACATCCGTTGGCCCGATTCACAATCCAAGGGTATAACCTTTTGGATTGTGATAAAAAAGTCTGTGATCGCCTGGTCTAATTCCAAATCAATTCAAAAGGAAAACGCGCCGTGTTGAGGGCGCTGTTCCTTTCTTTGTCGGAGAGCCGCCGTCTGCGCGCCTTCGCCGAGCGATCTTCCATTGGACAGAAGCTATCGAGCCGGTTTGTTGCCGGCACTCAAGTGGAAGATGCTTTGCGCGTGACCCAGGCCGTCAACCAGGCAGGCATGACTGTCTCGGTAGACAATCTGGGGGAGAGCGTTACCAATCCTGATGAAGCGAAGCATAGCGCACAGCTTTATCACCAGATGCTCGACGAAATTGCCGCGCGAGGGCTTAAAGCCAACATTAGCTTGAAACTCACGCACATGGGGCTGGATGTGGACGCGTCTCTTGCTCACGAGTTGGTGACTGGTCTTGTGGCAAAGGCCGCCGGAATGAAACCTGTAAATTTTGTGCGCATGGATATGGAAGGTTCGGCGTATACGCAGCGGACACTCGATTTCGTACACGAACTGCATCGTCAGCCTGGGAACCAAGGATGCGTCGGCGCGGTGGTCCAGTCTTACATGCGCAGTGCAGAAATAGATGTTGCCAACCTATTGGCTGCCGGCATCCGCATTCGCCTATGCAAGGGCGCATACAAAGAGCCCGAGGAAATTGCATTTCAAAAGAAGTCTGAAGTGGATAACAATTATGTGAAGCTGTTCAAGGTTCTGCTGAAGAGCGGCGTGTATCACGGGCTGGCCACCCATGATGAAAACATCATCATTCAGGCCAAAGCTTTTGCGATTCAGGAAAAGATCCCGCGCGAGTCGTTTGAGTTTCAGATGCTGTACGGAATCCGGCGCGATTTGCAGAAGAAATTAGTAAAAGATGGCTGGGGGATGCGGGTGTACATTCCGTTTGGAACGGAGTGGTATCCGTACCTGATGCGGAGATTGGCCGAGCGGCCTGCCAATGCATTGTTCATTGCGAAGAATCTGTTTAGGAGCTAGAAGAAGAAATACGGGGAGGGCACGGCTTCCAGCCGTGCTGAAAAGTCACGCCGAGGCGATTCGAGTCGCCTATCAGGCGTAACCAACGAAAACCCAGCCAGCGTTGTTTGCAGTTGCGCCTGAGCGGCGCATACTCATGTTTGGATCTGCACCGGCATGGCTGAAGCCGATGCCCTCCCACCATTGATCATCAAAACAAAAGGCCGCCTGATCAGGCGGCCTCAAATATCCGAAAAATCTCTACGAGCTAACTCCCGCATTCGGCACCGGCTGAGGCATGGCCCCAGTCGTGGTCGCGGCGGCAGCTTCGTTCAGAATCCGGTGGTGGATGGTGAACAGCGCCAACTCCAACCGGTCGGAAACGCCGATCTTGTCATACACATTGCGCAGGTAGTTCTTGATCACCTGCTCAGTGGTCCCAAGCTGCGAGGCAATTTCCTTATTCTTGTAGCCCTGAACGATCAGCGCGACAATGCGTAGCTCTTTCGCCGTAAGGCGATCACGCACACGCAATCCGACCATATCGTTCTCCGTAAGCTCGCTGGGCACGGCGATATCCTGCACCCAGGTTTCGCCGCGAGCCACGCGGCGGACGCAATCCACCAGCGATGCGCTGGTCACGTTGCGATACACCACTCCGTGAGCACCCGCGCCCATGTAGCGTTGCGCGCTCTCACCGGTATCGGCCAGAACTACCACCCGCGTTTTATTGCGGGTCGCCGCCGCCAAGATTGCGTTGAAGTCGTTGTGGAACCCTCCGGCAATCACTAGCACTGCTGCGCGGAATTTATCCAGGGCCATGAACATCTGCTCCTGGGTTTGCGCTTGTGCCACGATGCGCATTTCGTCTTCGACCGCCAGAACTTTGGCGATACCTGCGCGGAAAATTGCTTGATTGTCGGCCAGAATCAGTTTCAGCATCCCGTCACCTCGCCCCTACGAGTGGCGCACGAAATCATACGAATCGATCACGCAGGCCACGCCGCGTGATTCAGAAGAGCCGCTGGCTTCGTCCGCTCTTACAACGCGGCCACGGCATTGAATAATTACGTTGTCCTTGGCCCCGGTCATCTCCGGCGGCAAGGCGATTTCAAATTCGACCGCGGAACCGATCTCCAAAGCCGCGTCAGCCTTGATGTACACTCCGGCTGCGCTCAGGTTGCCCGTCATTGCATTGAAAGGCGCGCCTTCTTGTTCTTTGCTGATCTTGATCGGCAGTTCCAGCGGGAACCGTTTACCCGTACGATGGTCGGACACGAGACCTCCTCGCCCCTGGCCATTTTGGCGTTCTGATGCCAGTTCCATACCGTACAGCTCCTGGGGGAGTAATTTAACCGACAGCTAAACTTCCACTGCTCAAAGTCTTATACCACGGATGATACACCGGTTAAAGGGGAAGGTGACGGCTAAGTCAACGGTATTATGAGGGTTTGGAGGGGTTTGGGGCCCAAATGGGGCTGGAAAACCGCGGGTTTTCGCCAAAGTGTAGGAGAGCGGGAAAAGTGTAGGAGAGCGGGAGATAAAGATGGCTTAGTTTTTAGGTTTATGTGGGAACGGGCGCCCTCGCCCGTTCAGGAGCGGAACTCCGCAGCCTTTGACTTTGATTTGTATCAAGGCGCGGCTTAAGCTGCGGCACGTGGCTCACGTCCGCAGCTTGAAGAGATGAGGATTCAAAATGACATCAGCGACCTCAACCTATTCGGCGATGATCCGAGTTCAGAATTCCGGCAGCAGTTCAAAAAATCTCTGGATTGAGCCTTGGGGTGACCAGATTGTGATGCAGCCTGGAGACGTGTTCGAGATAGTCGCGAACGGCCCTGTCGGGGATTGCCTCGAAGTTGCATCT
>DASXKZ010000147.1:0-9839 GCA_036496525.1 Candidatus Angelobacter sp. | reverse complement strand
GGGAGAAAAGCTGAGGACTGTCCTGCTTAGCTCACGCACCGCGGGCTTGTCCCCGCTCGCTGAACTGGGCTTGATGTTTGCCGACCGCGCACAACACATTGATGAGCAGATTCTGCCGGCCCTGGAACGCGGCCAGTGGGTGCTGTGCGACCGCTTTACCGACTCCAGTGAAGCCTATCAAGGGGGCGGCCGCGAGCTTGGCAGTGAGACCGTCCTGCAATTACATAAAATTTTGTGTCACGATCTCCAGCCTGATCTGACTATCCTGATGGTCTCTGACGTAGCGCGAACGGTCGCACGCGCCCGCCGCAGAAACGTAGAACAATCCAAGACCATGGCGGACGACGAGAACCGCTTTGAGAAAGAAAACCGCGCTTTCTATAACCGCGTGCTGGCCGCATACATGGCTATCGCTAAACGCGCCCCTCAACGCGTGGTCGCAGTGGATGCAGCCGACCCCATCGCCAAAGTACACAAAAAAATTGTCGGCATTGTTGAAGAACGCCTGTTCTCAGAGAAGCCTCTCTCAAAACAGAAGATGATCTAAGAGAAACTGCACCTCATCCTACGATCGGTTGCCAATAGATCAATGAAAAGAGGCCCGCCAGAGCGGGCCTCAATTTCAGGACGAACGCGGGAAGCTCAAGTGGCTCCCCGGAATCGAGATGAGCTATCTTCCTACGACGAAAAGGTGCCCATCGTTTTGTGAGTAGATTCTTCCGCTGCCGTCCATGGACGCGGGCGTGTAAGCCGCGCCAATGGCAAGCTGCTGGAAGATGTTCTGAATGAGTGTACCTCCCTGGCCAATAGCGTAGAGGTTGCCGTCTTCACTGTTGGCATAGACCACGCCGTTGGCATCCACCACCGCCGCGTTTACGCACCACTCAAAGCCGTTCGGATGGTCGGATACGCAAGTAATCGTTCCATCAGGATTGCGGGTACAGCTGTTCGTATTGGTGTTCTGGAAGCTCCACTGAATATTCAGGTTGGGATCGAACTGTGTGACAAAATACGATTCCGGCCCCAGCAGTTCGTTATTGCCACGAGCTGCCGGACACCAGTTGGGATCAATGCAATAGGATCCGCCCGCATAGTGATTGTTTTTAAAGATTACCGAGTAAGTTCCGCCGTGCGGAAAGATGGCCGGCGTATTGTCCCACCCGAAGTTAAAGGAATTCAGGAAATCGCCATTGGCATTGAAATGGAGCATGTGCCCCTGAGCGAAGTTGTAGGCGGTGTAAGCACCATAGAACACGCTGCCATCGGGAGCTATCGTGGGCGTGGAAGACGAATCATCCAGCACACGTCCCGGAGGCGGCTCGTTGGTTGCCGGATCTACGCCGAAGGTCGCACCTGAAGAGCATCCGCCGTTGGCTCCCGCCCCGCCGGGATTTCCAATAGGGAAACTCACGCCGCAACCGTCATTGAGCCGCCCACGGAATGAAGCTGCCCATTTCCCGGTCATGTTGGAATTGACCGCCACCAGGTAGTTGTAGCGTGTGACCAGGTGGGCCTTGGCAATGGTGTATATGGTTCCATCAGGCGCAACGGCCGGAGCAATATTC
The DNA here is from genome assembly GCA_036496525.1 of Candidatus Angelobacter sp. Taxonomy (GTDB): domain Bacteria; phylum Acidobacteriota; class Terriglobia; order Terriglobales; family Acidobacteriaceae; genus Angelobacter. The sequence continues at coordinate 8,274 of DASXKZ010000147.1, read as the reverse complement.
CATGCCGCGCGCTCGCTGCCGCACGGCGTGGTTGGCGGGTTTGAGTTGGGCTGGGGTGGCCAGGGCAACTGTGTGTCGCTGAACGAAGCTTTGCAACGGCCATTCGCCGGCATTGGGGCTTCGCCTTTGATCTGCGCCTGTGAGAACAGCGTACTGTAGCTCACTTTGGTGACAACGTCACTAGGCGTGACCTTTACCAGCCAGGACCCAACCACATCATCGGTCAAGAACCCCTTCAGGGTATTCTGCGTAACCTGGACAACGTTGTAATACAGGTTTCCGCTCGAATCGGCGCTGATGGGCGAAGCCGTAAATGTGTTTGGATTGATGGTAGTGCCGAATGGGTTGATGCGCTTTACTACCGCACCCGTCGTCTTGTTGATCTTAAAGATGGTGCCACCCGCGCCGGGATCGTAAAGAAATCCGTTGGCTAGTGCAGCGTGATACACCGGTTCCCAGAACAGGCTGGAAGAGCCCGCAGCGACCCAGTCGGTATTAAAGGTCCACACCTTTACCAGGGTGTTGCCCTGCCAGCTGTATTTGTTCTGGTGCCATTTCTGCGTGCTGTATGTGTCATTGCTGTAAGTGCCATCCTTGGACTCGATGTAAACATCGTTGTTATCGACCAGAGGGACCTGGTAATGCACCAGTAGGTCGCCTGCCGCGTTGGGATCGGCTTTTTCGGCGTCAATATTGAAATCGTAAATCAAATTGACAAGGTTCTCATTCAGAGGCTGGCCTGTTACGCCTCCATCAAACAGCGTGTGCTGCGCGTTAAGGCCCCACTGCGGCCAGGATCCGGGCTTGGTTGGGGCAACAAGTTGCGCCCCGGCGCTCACGGACAGGAAGGCGAGCAATCCCGCCAGAAGACATGCACTTGCAAGAAATTTCCGCTTCGACAGAACTTGATTCATTTTGTACCACCTTGTCTTTGGAATATTTGCAACTTGGCCAGGTACTGGTGAATGGTTCCAGCAGGCTCTGTTACCACCCGCTGCTCATGAAGGGCGCACAAGTTTGAGTTGTGCTGCTTTTTCTGGTTTTTCGGATGGTGAACCGCCTGTTGGCAACTAACAGGCGTGCGCATCCGGGCTGTAAAAAAACCGGGACGCAGCTTACTCTCCAGAGCAGTAGGAAAATTAGAACAAGATAATCTGTTCGGAATTCGTAAATGGAACTTGAGCTGCACAAAGACCGGTGCAAAAATATTCCAAAAACTGAATATCGAACCAAAAATCAGTAAGTAGCGACTGCGGAATTGGAAATTCCATATCGGGGCTAGGCATGAGAAGAGAACCAGCCAAGAAGACGGCTCTCAAATTCGCGATGCGCGGCTGACCATGCCATGGTGTGACCTGCATGCGGAACCAGCCAGAGTTTAACGTGTTCGGGCGCTGCCGCAGCTATCAACTGAGAATGCCGCGGAGTGATATTCCGGTCCGCGTCGCCATGGATCAGCAATACGGGAACCGTAGAATGTTCCACCGCCTCTAATGGGCTGGGCTGAAGCAGATCAACTCCATAGCGAAGATGTGCGTACACAACTGCCGACCAGATTGCGGGACGGCCCAGCGTGCGTCCGAACCAGGATCCTAAGTGCAGCGGGCCGGAGACGCGTTCATAACTCATTTCTCGCGCGGTTGAAAATGGGCTTTCCACTGCCACGGCACAGAAACGGTTTTCAACGGCCAGAGACTGCAGCATCAACGCTGCGCCATACGACTCTCCAAAGCCGTAAATGCATTGTGGAGGATCGTGCGCATATATCCAGGAGACCCAGCGATGAATGTCGTCTGCTTCCTTTACGCCATAAGTGGCCAATTCGCCGCCGCTCTCGCCGTGACGGCGCGCATCCGGCAGCAAAACCGCGTAGCCGTGCTCGAGCAGCAAATGTCCGTACCCGGCTACGCCTTCGCGATTGTCGGTAATTCCGTGCAGCAGTATTACCGCATTGCCGTTATAGTCCCGGGGATGAACAAACCATCCCTTGAGTGCCGCCCCATCAGCTGCCGTAATCGTCACGTCCTGCAATTCAGCGTGGAAATCGGTTCGGACAGCTGCGGCAATGGCCTGCTTATGCCGCAGCGGAAGGCGGAGTAGCTTGAGACTGAAATCAGCTATGACGATGCCAGCCAAAATGGACAAGAGAAAATAGGCGATAAAGCCCGCCAAAATTACCTTACGAAAAATATTGCGCTTGCCTGGCAGCACTTTCGAGCTTGCTGAAGGATCCATTTTTGGGCCGAATCACACCTCATTCCTAAAGACGTTCGCCGACGGAATGAATTACAGCTTCCGCCGGCGAATTTATGGATGCATTTGGTGATGATCTGAACTTATTGGAGCGTCACGTTCAGCGCGGTAGTTAAACCGGTGTTGACGGTAGCAGTTGTACTCACGCCGGCGAACCCCGGCGCGGACACTGTGATCGTATAACTTCCCACGGAAGTCCAACTTGAGCTGAACGCTCCCGCGCCATCGGCCGTGACCGTTTTAGTAAGGCGCAAGTTGCCGCCGGTAAAGGTCAACGTGGCGCCGGCGACGGGCGCTCCGGCGCTATTCAGCACATGTCCGCTGATCTGGCCCGCCGTGGAAATAAAAATCTTGGTAGGGCTGGGCTGTTCGACGGCATCCAGCGTCGAGGTACCGGTACGGGCATCGCTAAGCCAGCCCGGTTTGCCGGCTGTGATGGCCAGCGATTTGCGCGCTTTGGCCGGGATGGTGAAGTTGCCATTGGCATCGGTCACCGCTGAACCGCCACTATAAGCCACTGTCACTCCCGCAGCGGCTGAACAATCAAGGGCGCTCTTGGCTTTGCCAGAGATCGTGCCTGCCGCTGTGGAAACGCCGGGGTTGTGATACGGCACCGTGAACTGGTTGTGGTCGTCCGTCATGAAGCTATCCAGGTAAGGCGAATAGGTTGTAACGCTCACCCGATTCAACGAGGGCGAGATCCGCATGATGCGCAGATAGCCGCCTCCGCCCAAGGGGTCAGACTGGTAGTCGGAAAGAATCTGGTTTACCAGATTTCCATTCATGCCCAGGTCCATGCGTCGACCGGTTCCATCGCCCTGCACCACATGACCGCTCAATACCAGATGAATGTTGGGATATTTACGCACCAGCTTCCACCACATATCCTCGCCGTTATTGTCCTGCCCCACACCGAAGCTGCCTGCGCTATTCAGGTCGCAGCCGGAAATGCGCGTATTGTCCGAATAGGTGAACATGTGCGTGACGATGATCGCGTCCTTATCCTGGTTGGCTTTCAGGATTCCATCGGCCCAGGCCAGGGCGGAATCGCGCGCGGCAAATTCCAGCACAATAACGATGTAACTGCGTTTGTTGACTGTCACAACACCATAAAAATTCTCATTGCTGCCCGCTGGGAAGCTGCTCTTGTACCAAGTTGCTCCGGCATAGCGGGCCGGGCCAAAGAACGCATTGAAATTCTTTGTGGAAGCCGTACGTCCGGCGGGGTTGTTCTGGTCATAATCGTGATTGCCAATGGCAATCATGTACGGCACTTTTCCGGTGAGCAGACGATAAGCCGCATCCGCGTTCTGCCATTGCGTCAGATCGCCGCCGCCATCCACAATGTCTCCCAGACCCACCACCAATTGAATGTTCTGGTCCTGCACGTGATTCGCGATCCACTGCGTCTGCGCCGCGAAAATCTGAGGATTCAAGGATGAATAGAACTGTGTGTCCGGCAGCGCGACGATGGTGAACTCATCGGCGGGAGTAGGCGAAGGCGAAGACGTGGGCGTCTGTGCGCTCATCCAGCCGGATAGTGACAAGACAGTTACGAATACGAGGCGTGAAAACTTGTCGAACATGCCACAAGAGTATCCAAGTGAAGAACGGAAGCAATCAGGCGTTTGACCTGAATAGGATTAAGGCAACTCACCTTAGAAATACATCCTTTTCTTCGCATTTGCTTCTAACTGTTTATCGTTAGACTTTTGTTCCTTCTCACACTCTTAACCCTCTTGGACTTATAAAGGAATTTCAGGCATGAAGGTTACATCGGACCGGATCAAGGCCAGGGCCCAGCAGCTTCGCAACAACGGATTCAAGTTAAGCGGTAGCATGGTACGTTCAACGCTGGAGTTAAATGCAGGCGCCAGAACGCTGCATCCAGCAAAGGACAATGCCGCGAGCGCAAAGGAAAAAGCGGAAAGCCCTGACGGCAAGCCGGAAAAGGCCGCCTGAGACCAAATTCGAGAACAATTCTGTGCATTTCTGAATGAATAATAGGAAACGTATGCCCAAGAATGAGCGCAACCAGAACGGCCGTTCAAATGTGAGAGTCCTTCACTTCCCCGCTTCAGTTCCCACGCCAGCTCCTATGGATGGAGACGCGGAGGCGCTGGCGGATTCCATCCGCAAAGCCTGGATACAAAAGTCCTCCGATCCCAAACAGGCTTCGGGTCCAAACCCAGGATTGCTGCGACTGGCAGACGGAAAAATTTAGCTTCCCGCGGGTTACTTGCCGGCGCACATCTCCGTGGCCTTCTCCGCCACCAGTTTCATTTGTCCGGCTTCAGGATCGATCACCCGCATGGCCTCCCAGTCATAAGCGAACTCTTTGGCGCATTTCAGGCAGACAAAATAAGTTCCGGTAATGGCCGCGACGCGTGACCGCGGCTGGCCCTTGCGGCAGGTAATAAGCGGCGTGCATTTCTTATGACGGCAGCGGAAAACTCTGGACCACGCCATTTCCACAAATTCGATGACCACAGACACCTCTCGTTGGGGGAGCCTCGGAGGTGACGACGCCAATTTCAACACATTCAATTGGGACGGGAAACTCCCTTACCGCAATCATCTATGGAGTTTGTTAGGCAGCAATTAGAGCACTGTTAAAAAAGCTAAGGATGCGTTGCGGAACGAAGCAAAAGTCTGGTCTTTGGGCTGGGTCAGGAACGATGAGAAAAAAGGGCTTAAAAAATTACTAGGTGGATACGGCTTCCGGGTCCATATCCACCTATTTAGCAGTCGACGGATGAGCCTGCTTCTGTAGTAGTAGAGTCAGAGGACCCGCCGGAAATATAGGCTTTAGCATAAAAAAAGTAAGAAAATTCCAATAAATCAAATATTATGTTTATTATCAATAGGTTACAAGACATAAAATTATCACTGAAGGTTTGAAATCCACCGCTTACGGCTGTTTCGTTGATGTTTAGAATGGCTGTATGCCATTTTCTGACTTTCAGGGCAATGCGGAGACTCTCCGCCAGCTGCGGGAGATGCTGGCCCGCGACCGGTTTCCCCATGCCGTGATCCTGGCTGGGCCGCAGGGCGCGGGAAAGTACACCCTGGCGCTTATGCTGGCCCGGACCATGAATTGCCTCGATCCGCGCCTGACCGATGGCCTGCCGGATTTCTGTGGCGTCTGTTCAAACTGCACGCGGATAGGCCAGGCTGAAGACCTGGAAAGCCGCTTTGCTGAGGCCGTGGAAGCCCGCGAAGGGCTGCGCGAGACCGACAAACGCGAAACCCGCATTCTTGTGCAAACACATCCTGATGTTCTAGTGGTGCCGCCCGATCCCCCGCAGATGATGATTAAAGTTGACCAGGTGCGGCAGGTGATCCAGACCGCGCGCTACAAGCCGCAGGAATCGCGCCGACGCGTGTTCGTTTTTGTGGATTCGGCCTTCATGAAAGAAGCGGCCAATGCGCTGCTGAAGGTTCTGGAAGAACCGCCGGATTTCGCTACGATTTTCATTCTCGTCCGTAACCCCGGAGAATTGCTGCCGACAATCCGCTCGCGCTGCGTCATCTTCAGCCTGAGCGCTCTTCCAAATTCCGAAATCGAACGCTACCTGGAAAAATCCCGGCCGGAATGGAATGCGCACCAGCGCCAGCTTGTAGCTCGATTGAGCGGCGGCGCGGTTGGGCGGGCACGCACGCTCAACCTGGAAGAATATATGTCGGCACGCAAGGACGCGCTAACGCTACTGGTAACCGCCATCCGGTCCGGCGAGCATTCCGATCTTTTCCGCACCACGGAAACGTATCGCGCCGGTGGTGAGGGCAAAGAAAAGACAGACCGCTTGCTGGGCGCGATTTATGGCTTGCTGAAAGACCTGCTGGCGCTGGTTTCAAATGCTCCGGAGCTGGTCCGCAACACGGATATCGCGGCAGAGTTGAAGTCGCTGGCCGCTGCCGTGGATTTTAACTGGATTACCCAGGCAAACTATCAGCTAGGGCAAGTTCAGAGCGGGATGCGCCGCAATGTGCTGCGGCCACTTTCATTGGACGCATTTGCGCTGGCGCTGGAACGATAATGCCGCAGTCTGATGGTGCATGTCTTGCGGCCGATAAGAATCGTAAAGTACTGCGCCGGGTGATTGGCCTCTCAGGCAATTGAAAAGCTTCATGGGGCTGTGGTACGGTTACAGCATTAACCCGCACTGAATTCTCGATCAAATTCTCCAGGGATTCAGCTCGGCCAGCCGAGCCGGTTCTGTTTTGCCGGTGCAGTTCGATTTTCTAGCGGGGACGGATCATTATGAAGGATGGAATGGAATCGACAGCCGCACGTCAAGCCCCAGAGCGTACGCAAGAGGAAGAATTTGTCAGCCGGAAACTGATCCGGCCCTCCTTGAGCTCACCGGCTCCTCGCACCGAACCAGTTTCGGAACGCCGTGAGCGGCTGGAGCGTACCGACCGTGCGCCTGGTGTCGCCCGCCGCAATGGCCCGCCGGAACAGACCCACGCTGAAAATTACTATTACCAGAAGCAGATCCAGGGCAAGACTCCCGTTGTGGTGGTAATGAAAGACGGCGAAGAAGTGCAAGGCTGCATCGATTGGTATGACCGCAACTGCATCAAGCTCAGCCGCGGCAGCGCTTCTGCGTTACTGATCTATAAGCCCTCCATCCGCTATATCTACAAGGCCGGCGAAGGCAAGCCCTAAACCACAGTCGTCGGATTCGCGGAAAAAAATCAAAACAAATTTGCCGCAGATTACAGAGTAAATCGATTCTGCAGCGGCTTTGCTTTTTAATGCGGAGCCGCGCAGAATCGAATGTTGATATTCTACGAGGCTCTTCTCTGAGGCTTTTCGATTTTCCTGGCGTTCTTAGCGCCTGTGTGTTCGCCGACGGGAGTGGAATCAGCGCTGGACGTAACTTCTGTTCCCGGCTGCGGCATATATGGTTTTGTGTTCAGGGATTCGCTCTTTCCATCCACAAGGTCAGATTGCACGATATGAAGCCCATTGCCTTTGTTCCATGGCCCCACTTGGTCAGTTTCACCCTCGTCACCTTGGCCTGTAGAAGCATTGAAATACTGGTCAACCAAACCGGGTGTAGGTTGAATAATTCCAATCGAAAACGGAGGCTTCTCCATGCTCTCAAGCGCAGCAGCGAAGGCCCGCATGTGGGTTATCTCACGGGTCATGAGGAACTGTAACGCTTCTTTGCTCCCCTGATCGTCAGTGAAGGCAATCAATCGCTCATAGACGATCTTTGCTCGCGCTTCGGCTGCAATGTTACTGCGCAAATCCACGGCGAGGTCGCCAGTGATCTTTAGATAATCAGCCGTCCATGCGTTACCAACAGAATTGACCAGGCTTACACCTCCGCCGCCTGCAATGGCCACCAGCGGATCCGCTTCCGCCGCCGCGCGCTCAGACTTCATCGGCTTCAGGTGCATCCTGATGAGCGCCCCAACGATTTCAAGATGGCTCAATTCTTCAGTTCCGATATCCATCAGCAGGTCTTTACGGGCAGGGTCTTCGCAATTGAGACCTTGAATCGAATATTGCATTGCCGCAGCAAGTTCACCGTTCGCGCCGCCGAACTGCTCAAGCAGCATGTTTCCGAATCGCGGGTCGGCAGCTCCCACGTTCACCGTATACATTAGCTTTTTTACGTGGTGGTACATCAATGTCTCCTTTTATTTGGTTGAATATGTCGAGAAAGGCGTCAGCTTGTTAACGCGTTTTAGTGGATATTGAGAATTCGGCGTCAAGTTATTAACGCGTTTGTTGATGTATTCGAGAATCGGCGTCCGGCTTTGTTTGACGCGCAAGAGCGGCACTGGCCTAAGCTGCTGCGTAAGTGATGGTGTTGAGAAATGCTTAACGTTTAGCCTACGGATTATTCCATATCAAATTAGGATGCCGCACTCGCAGAAACGGTGGTTAAAAATCGAGAGGTGCCGCTTGCAGCCGCCGTGCTGATCTACAAACCCTCTATCCGCTATAGCTACAAGGCCGGCGAAGGCAGGACCTAATCTGCAAGAGTCCGCGGCTACAGCATA